>JAISTL010000261.1 GCA_031272615.1 Methylobacteriaceae bacterium
CATCGAGGCCTCCGGCGAAGCGGCGTCCCGCACCGTGGTTCTGACACCGGAATCCGCCCACGGCACCAACCCGGCCTCCGCCGCCATGGTCGGGTTCACCATCCGCCCGGTTCCCGCCAGAGCCGACGGCAAGGTGTCGGCGGAGGATATCCGCGCCAATCTCGGGCCGGATGTCGCCGCCATCATGCTGACCAACCCCAATACCTGCGGGCTGTTTGAGCCGGAGGTGGAGAGAATCGCCGCCGCCGTTCACGAGGCCGGAGCGTATTTTTATTGTGACGGCGCCAATTTCAACGCCATCGCCGGAATCGTGCGCCCCGGCGACCTCGGCGTCGACGCCATGCACATCAACCTGCACAAAACCTTCTCCACCCCCCACGGCGGCGGCGGCCCCGGGTCCGGCCCGGTGGTGCTCTCCAAGCGGCTGGCGCCCTTCGCGCCGGTTCCGTTCATCCGCCGCAGCGGCGACACGCTGGAACTTGTGGAACACAAGGAAGGACAGTCTTTCGGGCGCATGGCGGCGTTCCACGGCCAGATGGGAGTGTTCATCCGGGCGCTGGCCTATATCCTGTCCCACGGCGCCGACGGCATCGTTCAAGCCTCCCGGGACGCCGTGCTGAACGCCAATTATCTGCGCGTCAGCCTGATGGATCTGCTGTCCGCGCCCTTCGGCGATCAACCGTGCATGCATGAGGTGCTGTTCGATGACCATTGGCTGAAGGACACCGGGGTTTCAACGCTGGATATCGCCAAGGCGCTCATCGACGAAGGCTACCACCCGATGACGATGTACTTCCCGCTGGTGGTTCACGGTGCAATGCTCATCGAGCCGACAGAATCCGAATCCAAGGCGTCGCTGGATCTGTTCATCGCCGCTCTCAGGGATTTGGCGATGGCCACCCGGCGCAACGACACGAGTCGTCTGACGGGCGCGCCGTATTACGCGCCGCGCCGCCGGCTGGACGAAGTCGCGGCCGCCCGCACTCCGGTGCTGAAATGGGTTCCACCCGGTGCACAAAAGGATTAAGAAGGATGGGCGGGAGCGACGACTCGAGAGGAGCGGGCATGCACATCCTGAAAATCGTGGAAGAGGCCTTTGACGAAGGATGGGAACTGGTGATTCTTCTGGATTGGAAGAGTGACCCGGAACCTTCCATCGAGGCCGTGTTCGGGAATTATCCGTTGCTGGCCGCCTTTTTCGACGGCATGGAAAACGAGACGCCGGAGACTCTTGCGGAAACGCTCGAGATCTCCGCGGGCGCTGTTGTGCTCATCGGCGTCCGCCCCAGCGCCGACGACAACGATCTGGATGTGGCCGTCATCGGCGAAATCGCCAATGAAGAGGTTTGGGCCGCGGCGCGGTTGAATTGATCGGGCCCTCACGGAGAGGTTTGCCATCAAACCCCTTGCCCGGCATAGCGGCGCCATCCGAGACTCCGGATGGATTCATCCGGATGACGCGGGAAAAGGGCGTTTCGGCGTTGACGCACCCCACCCATCGTCTCCGCTTTCATTTCAGTTATTCCTGGAAAGCGGAGTTCCGGGAAGGAAACCCCGTGATCGACATGACCCGCTACACGATTTCCGGGCCCATCACCGATGTGAAGAGCTGGTCGCCGCATCCGAAACCGCCGAAACAGGCCGCGAAACGAAGGGATGATGAGGCAACGCGGAGAATGCCGGACATAAATGACCTCTTCATCCTGAAAGGATACGCAACACAATGGATTCTCACCCTGTCGCGGCAATTACCGGCGCTTCCGGCTTCATCGGCGGCTTTCTGATCCGGCTGCTGGCGGAGAACGGTTACGCGGTGCGGGCGCTCGGCCGGAGCATCTCCGAAACCGTTCCGGCGCCGCAGGCGTGTATCGGCGATTTGGCGGACCCGCACAACCTCGACGACGCGTTGGCCGGTGTCGACTATGTCATTCACGCCGCCGGGCTGGCCCACAGCACGCAGATGCGTGACGATGAACCGTATCAGGCCGTCAATTTCCGGGGAACCGTCGCTTTGGCCCGCGCCGCAAGACGCAACGGCGTCAGGCGGTTTATCCATCTGTCATCGGTGCGGGCGCTGTGCGGACCGACCGCCAAGGGCATTGTCACCGACGACACGCCTCACGCTCCCACCGATGCCTACGGCCGCTCGAAGCGTGACGCGGAGCTCTTTCTGATGGAGGGCGGCGCCGATGGCCCCGATGACTGGGCCGTTCTGCGCCCGGTCCTGACCTATGGGCCCGGCGTAAAGGGGAATATGGCCCGGCTGCTGCGCCTTGCCCGCAGCCCCCTTCCCCTGCCCTTCGGCCGTCTTTCCGGAAAGCGTTCACTGGTGTCGCTGCACAATCTCGGCGGGGGCGTCCTTCATCTGCTGCGCCTGCCCGGCGCCGTCAACCGGGCTTTTCTGGTAGCGGACGATACGCCCGTCACCGTGCCGGAGATCATCACCGCACTCCGCGGGGGGCTGGGCCGTTCCCCCGGCCTCATCGGCATTCCGGAAAGCTTTCTGACGGCGGGATGCGCGGCGCTGGGCAAAGGTGAGGCCTTTGCCAGACTCTCCGGCAACCTGATGGTGGACACCAGCGCGTTGAAATCCACCGGCTGGGCTCCCATGCACGACGCGCCGGCCGGGCTTGCGGAGCTTCCGCGTCAGGTGCTGCGGCGCCCCGGTTAATGCTGGGTCAGAATCGGCACCCGGGCGCCTGCCTGGGCGGCGGATGTGGCGCTGCCCAGGGCCCAGTTGCGCAGCCAGGAACGGCCGAAACTGCCCATGACAATCATATCGCTTTCCGTGGCCTCGGCCAGGGCGACGATGTCGGCGCCGGCGCCGGCGTCGGGTATACGCTTCTCCGCAATCTCGTAGTTCAGGCCGTGCACTTTCAGCAGGTCTTCCACATCCAGCGATTTCAGGGTTTCGACCTTGGCGTATTTCGAGGCGGTCTCCGACAGCGCCACCGTCACATGGTCGGCGGTGGTGAGGAACGGATAGCCCGCCTGCAGCGCCAGCGCCGCCTCCCGGCTGCCGTTCCACGCCAGCAGGATACGTTTGCCGATGGTCGGACGAACGCTTCCCTCCTGCGGCACAATCAGCACCGGACGTCCGGACGCACGCAGACATTCACTGGAAATGTCCTGCTGGTTGTCTTCACTGACCGAACTGCTGCGCCGCACCACAATCAGGTCAAAGAAACGCCCCGCCAGGCTCAGCGCCCCGGCGGCGTCCCATTCGATACCTTCGACGGAGGACGCCACCCCCAGCTTGTCGCCCGCCACCTAGAACCGGGCTCGGTGCGCCAGCAGGGCC
>JAISTL010000317.1 GCA_031272615.1 Methylobacteriaceae bacterium
CACGGCAAGCCCCGGAACCACGCCCTTTTCGGCGAGGCGGGAGACTTCCATGGTGACGGCCGCGTGCAGTTTCGCGGCTTCGGCTTTTCCGTCAATCAGATGGGCGGGCATGGGCTGAACGATCCTTTCCAAACTCTTGCGGCTTGATTCAGGTCAACAGGGTGGACAGCGCGTCTTCGAGGGTCGAATCACCGTCCACGGTGAATATCTTTATCCGGGAAACCGCGCCGCTTTCAAGGGTGACGGCGGAGGCCGCCACATCGAGCGCCCCGGCGAGAATTCTGCGCACCGCCCCGGTGGCTTCACCGTCCTGCGGCGCGGCGCGCACCCGCACCTTCAGCACTTTCGTGCCGTCAGCCAGGGTGTCGACGCCGTCGATGGCATCACGGCCGCCCCGGGGCGTCACCCGCACCCGGATGCGCAGAACGCCGTCTTTCAGGCTCCACGGCTGCGCCGTCCATGGGGCGGAGTGGTGCGGTTTCGTGTCGGATCCGGCAGGGGCCATGGTTCTCTTCTCAAATCAAAAGAACGCGCGCAGGAAACCCTGCACCACGATAATCGCGACAAACAGCGCCACCGGCGACAAATCCAGCGTCATGGTCGGCGGCAGGATGACGCGGATGCGGGCGAGCGCCGGTTCCACGGCCTTATACAGGAAATCCCACACCTTCAGCGCCACGGGTTGGGTTTTGGGAATCAGGTTCAGGGCAAAGGCCCAGCTCAGCAGGGCGTACACCACAACACACGCGGCATAGAGTTCCAAAAGCCAGATGACAAAACGAACGACAAACCCCATGAAACACCCCTTCCCATCAATCCCGCCGGCGAGCTCTCCGGCTCATCCGGGTTATAATCCGCTTTGCTCAGGTTTTGAACCGGAAATTGAAAAACCGGACGCCGTTCCTGAAATTCCGCGGAGCGGCGCCGCCATGAACCCGAGCATATCAGCGGGAACCGGCGCCGTCGCCACCACCGGCGGCCTGTTGGGATAGAGCGGAACAGAAACGGTGCGGGCGTGCAGCATCAGGCGCAACGGCCCGGAGCGCGGCGCGCGACCATACACCGCATCGCCGATGAGCGGCCAGCCGGATTCGGCCAGGTGGACCCTGAGCTGATGGGTGCGCCCGGTGAGCGGTTGGAGTTCCAGCACCGTGTGCTCCGCCCCGCGCGCCAGCACCCGCCACAGGGTGCGCGCCGGTTGGCCGGAGGCGTCGGCTTTCATCCACCAGCCGCGGGTTTTCGCGCGGCGCGACAGCGGCATGTCGATGTCTCCCGCCGCCTCCAAAGGCCCGCCTTCGACGACGCCGATATAGGTTTTCTCCACCCGCCCGGCGCCGAACAGCGCGCCGAGCCGGGCAAGCGCCCTGGCGTGGCGCCCCAGCACCAGGCAGCCGGAGGTGTCCTTGTCGAGGCGGTGGGCGAGTTCGGGCGGGCGCGGCAGGCCGAAACGCAGCGACTCCAGATAGTCCCGAAGCGTCACGCCGCCCTTCGGCCCCGGATGCACCGGCAGCCCGGCGGGCTTGTCGATGACCAGCATCAGGGCGTCGCGGTAGAGCAGGCGGGCGGCAAAGTCTTCCGCGCTCAACGGAGGCGCGCCTGCGGCGGCGGCGGTTGGTTTTATCGGTGTCGGCGCCATTATTTGTTCGCATTTTTCGCGGACTCACGGTATCGGACGTCTCGCAACACCGGTGCAGCGAATTCAAGAGTTCATGTCGGATACGGATAAAACAAAAAAAGGGCTGATGTCACGTTTTTTCGGCGCAAAAACCGCGGCGCCGGAGCGGGCGGCCGAGTCGCGCACCTGGTGGCAGCGGTTGAAGGCCGGGCTTGACCGCACATCCCTCTCCCTCTCCCGGGCGATTTCCGACCTCCTGACCAAGCGCAGGCTTGACGCGACGACGCTGGAGGGGCTTGAAGACGCCCTGATTCAGGCGGATCTCGGTGTGGATGTGGCGGCGAAAATCACCGCCCGCATCGGCGAAGGCCGTTTTGACCGGGAAATTTCCGCCGACGACGTGCGGCACATCCTCGCCGATGAAGTCGAGGCGTTGCTGCGGGATGCGGCGCAGCCCCTGGTGGTGGACCGCGGCAGGAAACCCTTCGTGATTCTCATGGTCGGCGTCAACGGCGCCGGCAAGACCACCACCATCGGCAAGCTTGCCGCCAAGTTCCGCGCCGACGGGCTCTCCGTGATGCTGGCGGCGGGCGACACCTTCCGCGCCGCCGCGGTGGAGCAGCTGACCATCTGGGGCGAGCGCACCGGTTCGCCGGTGGTTTCCCGCCCGCCGGGCGCGGATTCCGCCGGGCTCGCCTATGACGCGCTGGCATCGGCCCGGGACCAGGGGTATGACGTGCTGCTCATCGATACCGCCGGGCGCCTGCAGAACAAGGCGAACCTGATGGCCGAGCTGGAAAAGACCATCCGCGTGCTGAAAAAGCTGGACGACACGGCTCCCCACGCCGTGCTGCTGGTGCTGGACGCCACCGTCGGCCAGAACGCGCTCTCCCAGGTGGACGCCTTCAGGAAAACCGCCGGACTCACCGGGCTGATCATGACCAAACTCGACGGCACCGCCCGCGGCGGCATTCTCGTGGCGGTGGCGGCCAAATTCGCGCTGCCGATTCACTATATCGGCGTCGGCGAATCGGTGGAGGACCTCGAACCGTTTTCCGCCGCCGAGTT
>JAISTL010000007.1 GCA_031272615.1 Methylobacteriaceae bacterium
CCGCGTCACGATGGGCGGCTCCGCATCGGGCAGCCCGGTCCCGGTGAAATCGGGAATCACGGTGAACACCTTATCCGGCAAAGCACGCTGCAGCATTTCGCAGCAGGTTTCGTCCAGCAGGCAGGCTCCGCGAAAAGACGGAACGGAACACAACGCGTCCGGCTCATTCATGGGAACAAACCGGATGCCGCCCCAGGGATAACGCACCGGATACCGCCTTGAACGCGAAAACGCCTCCCAATCGGCGGGGCTGAACAGATACATGTCCAGATACGTGTGGAAGACAAAATCGGGGCGCTCGCCCTCCCGCTCACCCATCTCGTTGGCTATTTTGACGAAATAGAGTGGATCCATGGGATGAAGCGGACGGAGGCTCCAACGCCACCGTCTCCGGCAAAAGTCAAACACGCTGTAGACGGGCGGGGTAACCGCCCGGGCCAACCATTTCACCGCTCGTTCCCAACACCCGGCGTCCTCTGCGGGAAACGCCTCTTTGCGTCTGTTCACATACCGATCCGAAATCACCCCCCACCAATGGTGGATTCTGTCGAGACCATCAAAATAAGCGAGATAAGCGGAATACACAGGATGATGATTCCGCCGCTGCCGATCATCAATCACGGCCAATGCGAGCGGGTATTGCGCCGCCAGTTTTGAGAACACACCGGTGTTTTTCGTCAGACAACTGACGCGATATCCTTGCAGCAACAGGCATTCAGCCATCAGAACCGCCCAACCGTCAAGGTGCCCCCTGTTGGAAATCGGGTTGAACAGAACGATATGCTGCGGGTTTTCCGCCGCCTGCGGAGCGTCCGTCCTCTGCTGTTCGCTCATCGCTTCATGACCTTGCGTGCCATCGTCCATACCACCGGCGGCGTTACGAGTCGCAGCCCCTCCTTGACCGTGTGTTTCATGCCGCTGTGCGGCACACTCACAGCTTTCTCCTCCGCAGGTCCTTCCTCCGGGCGGCTCAGCGATACGCGGGCAACGATGTTCTTCGGATACATCAACACATCCGTACCGCCCTGGTCTGTGCTTCCGGCCGCCGGACACTCGTGGGTGGTCGGCAGCACAATGAGACAGTTGCTGTCACGGGCGTGTTGGGACACAAACCCGCTCTCCATGGAATAGACCTCATCCCGAGCCGCGCCGGCGACGGACTCCGCTTCAAAAAACCTGACGTTTTCCCCGAGTCTCTTATCAACTCCATCAAATGCGTCACATTGGCGTTCCCGGGAAGAAGCACGACATCGAGCGCGTCGCACTCCTTGTAGGTTGTCGCCAGCAGGGCTGCCAGACCGGGACGGCGGCCGGTTTCCGATACCGCAACCGGCTCCACCCCCTGAGCCGGGGCCAAACGCATATCGTAGAAAAAGATGAGCCGGCTGTCAAAACTCAAGTCCTCCGGCACTTTGACGGTGGCGGCGAACGGCTGACCGGCGGGCACATCGCCGATGTTCAGTGAGATTCGGTATTTCACTCCCCGCAGCAACTCCTGCTCAAACCGCTTTGCGCCGTTGATATCCATCGAAAGCAGAACCGTATTGTCCGGCCCGGCCGACGGAACCTCAAGATCAATCAACAGCGTATTCTGTTCTTCCGCGCGGCTCCAGAAACTGTTGACCCGGCCGAACCCTTCCCGGTAAGCCGCCGGAACAAGCGGCCGGCGCCAGCCGCTCATCAGCAGGAACTTGTTGTGGGCGACAAACGGAAACGAAACGGTGTTGACGTATTGTTCAGGCGGAGGATTGCCGGCGATAAACCCGGCGACGGCGTTAACCGATGTTCGACAGCATTCAAAAAAGAGCTTGGGCGAATAGACCCCGTTCTTCTGAACCGGCGGGTCGATGACGATATCGGATTTCTTTCTGATTCGCAGTGAAAACGCACCGTCACACCGCGAAAACCGCTCCCTGAACACCGCATAGTCCCAGCGGCACGTATAATCCAACGGCAGACCGAGAGCGTCCTGCACCCCGTAAACCATATTGGAAAATACCGTGATATCAAGGGCATCCTTATATCGGTCAAGGACAGAAAACACGTCTTTCAAATCAACCAACGACTCGTTGACGCCCGCCAGTACCGCCTCATGGTCGTTGAACACATCCAAATCATGGGATTTGTCCGTCCCGACTCCCCGGAAGGAGTCAGAAATGGTGAACACGGTTCCCCCCGGCCTGACGACACGAATGAACTCCGCAAGCGTTGCCGGCACATGCAGCATGTGGTGCAGCGCGGCATTACACACCACAAAATCAAAGCTGTTGTTCTTGAACGGCAGCAGGTGCGAAAAACCGCACACCCAATCGGCTTCGGGAACCACCTCTTTCCCCGCCGCCGCCAGGCTGGCGTTGTATTCCAGGGCGGTGACCGTCATCCCCCGCTCAACCAAGCCGACGGAATCAAAACCGGACCCGGCCCCGACATCGAGAACACACCGCCCCTCAAGGGATTCCCCATCAAACAGAACCTTTTGCTGAAGCCATTCCGCATATCGATTGAAGAAAAACCGCAAGCCGCCGGGGCCAAGCTGCTCCTCAACGCGCTTCAAATCCTGGTCCTGGTAATATCCGGCGCATGCCTTACGCCAGTTTTCAACCACGTCCCGGTCCTGGAGAATGCTTTTTTCCGCAACCACGGCAATCTCCAGCAGGCTCTGGAAATCATCGTCAGTAAAGCGTCCGAAATAGGGAATGCCCGAAACAAACGGAAACTCGCCGCCGCAGACGTTGCACTTCAACCCGTCGTCGACTGCCGACAGCTCGCCGCCATTGCAGATCACACATCGTAATTTGTTTGTCATGGCGCTCACGTTCCTCTCCCCGGGTTCAGTTTCCGCATTCGACAGACACGGAAGCGACCGTCTCCCGTTGCTGCTTTTGTGGTGTACCCTGCCCATCGGGGCGCGGCGCCGCAGGCGGAGACTGGTCATCAGCATCCAGGCCGTAGATTTTCCACAGGGCCTCGAACTCCACCCGTGTCCGGGGTTCGTAACGCCGGTCAACAGCGCCGATACCGCGCATCGCGGCGAGCGTCAACGGTGAATGCGCCCGGTTGGCTTTTTTGGAAAACGCCAGCGTCTACTCCAGTTCTTCCCCGAACGCTTTCTTCCACATGCCGACCAGCGCGCCGGGGTCAATCATGATGCCTGGAACCGAAAGACTTCTCCCGCTGAAATGCCCCAAGCCGGGATTGGCATAATAAAAACGGAACGGCAGTTGATACAGAAACCCGGTCGTATTCCCGCTCAACAGCCGCACCCGCTCCTGAGCCGTCATGGTCAGCAGTTGCGTCAGAACCCCGCCCCGCGTCGGCGGAGAGCGCATCATCAACAGAAGATTGAATGTCGGGTCCAGCAGATACGCCGTGTTTTCCTGCGGGTCAAAGGCCTCGACCAGCATATGTCCGGGCAGCGACGGAGTGAAAAAGCTGACTCGCGCCGTCTCGATCCCGAACAGGTCCGCCAGCAGCATCAACCGCACGGCATAATCACTGCAGTTGCCTATGGCGGAATAGAGCTGCTGCGTAACATCCGCCGGCATACACCCCCTGACAAAATACGTCGAAAAACTGCCGTGAACACGCGCCTGCAGATAGAACACCAGAGCCTGGCGCCCGGTCAGGTCCGGATACCTCTGCAACACCAGCGCCTTGTTCTGTTCAAAGTCTTTCTCCACTGCGCTTTTCAACGACTCCAGCGAAACATACGGGTTGGGCAGGGCGTCCAGCGGCGCCAGCGGCCGGCGGATGTGTTCGAGAAACGCTTGGTCGGCTTTGTTCTCAACCGATTGTTCCATCGCCGGCGGTCGGGCTTCCCGAAACTCCTTCATGTTCCGGAAATCCGACGAAACGCCGAAGCCGAGAGCGAATGAGAGGAGAATTCCAATAACCGCAAAAAACACGCGCATCACTCAAACCCTCCCCCGCTACAGCTTTTGCCGGTTGACCACCTGCATACACCAGGCCGCCAGCAGAACCAGCTTGTACGCCATGAACAGCTGCGGGAACGGCTTGTTCGGCGCGGTGGCGAATTCCTTGAGCGCCGCCGCCCGGAAAAGACCCTGGGTGATGAGCGGGTTGTCGTCCTTCAGGTAAACGTCGGCATAAGCGTCGACTACACCGCCGAGCCACTGCTCGACGGGCGGCCGGAACCCGGATTTCGGCCGGGTGAGCACCTCGTCGGGCAGAATGCCCTTGAGAGCCTTGCGCAACAGGTGTTTCTGGCCGAGCTCATGGTCCGGGAACCGCTCGCGCACGCTCATCACCGCCTCGACCAGCCCCGGTTCCAGAAACGGCAGCCGGCTTTCCACCGATGACGCCATGGAGACCCGGTCGCCGAGGGTGAGACAGTTGCCGGTGAGCCAGGTGTCGAACAGCAGCCGGATCATCGCCGCCGGGATCTCGTCGCGTTGCCGCGCCCCGATGCGGACGGGCGTATAGGCATTGAGCGGGTCAAGACCCGTCATCGCCTCGCCGTAGAACAGCGAACGCACCGTTCTGGCGTATCGGAAATCCGGAATCATGTCGAACAGCTTGTATTCCCCGGCCGGCGTGTCGTCCCACGCCTCATCGGAACACTCCGCCAACCGCCGCCAAGCCGCCGGCAGCCGATTGCAGGCGGCAAGCGAGCGCTGCGCCCGGCGGACAGTGCCTGTCCGCGCCCATGTGCGCAGCCACCGCGGATACGACTCAAACCTCTGGTTGACACCCGCCGCCTTGGCGATCCAGTCGTAGCCCCAGAAAATCTCATCGCCGCCGATGCCCGTCAGCAGCACCTTGATGCCGAGCGACCGCGCCGTTTTGGGAACGGTATAATGCCCGAAGGCCGCCGGGTCGGCCACCGGCTCGTCGAGAATATCCACCATCTCGGGGAAGAACCCGATAAAATCGTCCACCGGCAGTTCCACCTCGTGGAAAATGAGGCCGAGTTTCTCCGCCAGCCCTTTCGCCTGCTCCCGCTCGTCATAGGGCGGACGCCCGGGATAACCGATGGAAAAGGCGTGCATCGGCTCCGGATAATTCTTCTGCGCCAGGGCGGCAATCGCGCCGGAATCGATGCCGCCGGACAGCGCCACGGCCACCGGCACATCGGCGACCAAGGTCAGACGCACCGACTCTTCCAGCTTTTCGGCAATGTATTTTAGAATTGCCTCCCGGCCGGCAGGGATGCCGTTCAGCGGGCGCCGCTCCTCCACGTTCCAGTAACGCTGCGGCCGGGCATCGAAGTCCTGCCCGGATATCAGCAGCGTATGCGCCGCCGGCAGCTTCATGATGCCGTTCAGCAGGCTCTGCGGTTCCGGCGTATACTGATAATGCAGAAACAGGTCGACAGCCGCGGGATTGAGACAGGGAGTTTCCGGCAGCAGCGCGATGAGCGCCTTCATTTCCGAGGCAAAATACAGGGAGCCGTTTTGACAGGCGTAGAGCAGCGGCCGCTCCCCGCACTTATCCCGCGCCAGAAACAGCTGCTTTTTCACCGTATCCCACAGGGCGAAGGCGAACATTCCGCGGAACCGCTTGACGCAGTCCCTCCCCCACACCGCGAAAGCCTCAAGAATGACTTCGGTATCCGAGTTGCTGCGGAAGCCGCGGCCGGCGCGGCGCAAATCCTCCTGCAGCTCCTTGAAATTGTAAATTTCGCCGTTGAACACAATCACATAACGCCCGTCCGCCGAGGTCATCGGCTGGGCGCCGAGTTCCGAAAGCTCCAGAATCGCGAGGCGCGTGTGGCCAAGGGACACATTGTCGTCATGGAAGACGCCGACGCTGTCCGGGCCGCGATGGGCGAAAACGGCCAAATCCCGCTGATCCAAAGGTTTCGGCGAGGAATTGAAACTGAGAACGCCGAGAATTCCACACATGATTGTATGCCGTTCTTTCCTGTACCGCTCTTACGGCAAGCGCCGGACTGATCTCCGCCGCCGGCCCCGCGGTATTCTACTCATCCCAAATCGACGCTGTTTTTCGCACTCGCGGCGACGGCGATGCCGAAGAAGAAGAAGAAGATGACGATGATGATGATGACATGGTCTCCATGTTTCCCCTGCGCAGCTTCACCGCCGTGCCGCTGACATTGACCATCAACATTGACCCCCTGGCGCCGACTGTCGAATAATCCACGTCGACCCCGATGATGGCATCGGCCCCCAATTCCCGGGCCCAAACCTCCATTTCCTTGAACGCCGCGTCCCTGGCTTTGCGCAGTTCCTTCTCGTACGCCCCGGACCGGCCGCCGAAGAAATCGGTCAGCCCCGCGAAAAAATCCTTGATAAAATTGGCTCCGAGAATGGTTTCGCCGGTAACGATTCCGAGATACCGTTCAATCTGCATTCCCTCGATGGAGTTGGTTGTGGACATGAGCATTTTGCCTACCCCTCGATTTTTGAAAAGTCCGCCACTTCGAGAGTTGCCTCGCGAATGGCATTCAGCAGCCGCAGACGGTTTTGCCGCACCTCCGGATTGTCGGCATTGACCGTCACCTTGTCAAAGAATGCGTCCACAGGCTCTCTCAACCCGGCCAGCACCCGCATGGCGCCGATGAAATCCTCCTCCGCCACGGCTTGTGACGCCTCGGCCCGCGCCTTGTCGAGAACCTCCAAAAGCGTCAGCTCCTCCGGGCTGCCCTCAGCCGCGATCAACGCTGCATCCGGCGCGCCGCCATAGGATGTTTTATCTTTCTTCTCTTCAATCCGCAGGATATTGGCGGCCCGGCGATAACCCGCGAGAATATCGGCGCCTTCCTCGGTTTCAAGAAATTCGGCCAACGCCGCCACCCGACGCGCCACGATCAGCAGATCATCCTGTCCACCCAGCGCAAACACCGCGTCGATGAGGTCATAGCGCGCGCCCTGATCCTTCAGCACCACTGTCATGCGCTCGACGAAAAAGCCCAGAAGGTCCGCGAACACCC
>JAISTL010000039.1 GCA_031272615.1 Methylobacteriaceae bacterium
TCCCAAAGCCGGGGAAACGGTGCTGGGGCGGGGCTATCGCATCGCGTTCGGCGGCAAGGGCGCCAACCAGGCCGTCGCCGCCGGTCGCGCCGGAGCCGACATCGTCTTTCTGGCCTGTATCGGGGACGACGCCATCGGCCTCGAGGTGCGCAAGCAGCTCGAAAGCGACGGGGTCGACGTGTCGGAGGTGCTGGCGGTGCGTGACACGCCCACCGGCGTGGCGCTGATTTTCGTCAACCGCGAGGGCGAAAACGTCATCGCCATCAACGCCGGGGCCAACGCCGCGCTGACGCCGGAATATGTGGCGCCGCGCCGCGCCCGCATCGAAGCCGCGGACGCCCTGCTGATGCAGCTGGAAACGCCGCTGGACAGCATCGCCGCCGCCGCCCGCGCCGCCCGCGCCGCCGGGACGAAGGTGATTCTCAACCCGGCTCCGGCCCAGGCGCTGGCCGATGACGTGCTGGCGCTGGTCGACATCATCACCCCCAATGAAACCGAGGCCGAGAAACTCACCGGCATCAGCGTGGGGTCCGACGCCGACGCCGGCGCCGCCAGCGCGGCCCTGCACGCCAAAGGCATCGGCACCGTCATCATCACGCTGGGCAGCCGCGGCGCCTGGGTGTCGGAAAACGGCCGCGGCCGCCGGGTTCCCGGCTTCAGGGTGCGCGCCGTGGACACCATCGCCGCCGGCGACACCTTCAACGGCGTCATGGTCACCGCCCTGCTGGAGGGCCGCGGGCTGGACGAGGCGGTGCGCTTCGGCCATGCCGCGGCGGCCATCGCCGTCACCCGGGCCGGCGCCCAGCCGTCGGTGCCGTGGCGGCGGGAGATTGATGCGTTTCTGGAAAATCCGTCGGAATGGGAGACAAAACAATGAAATACAGGGAATTGGGGAACACCGGCGTTTCCGTGTCGGCCATCGGCCTGGGTTGCATGGGGATGAGCCAGTCTTACGGCGTGCCGGATGACCGCGAGAGCATCGCCACCCTCCACCGGGCGCTGGACCTCGGCGTCAATTTCTGGGATACCGCCGACACCTACGCCGAGGGCGGCAACGAACAGCTCGTCGCCAACGTGCTGGCGCCCAACCGCGACAAGGTGTTCATCGCCACCAAGTTCGGCTTTTACCGGCGGGACGGCGTGCGCATTCTCGACGCCTCGCCGAAACACGCCCGCGAGGCGGTGGAGGCTAGCCTCAAGCGTCTCAAGGTGGATGTCATCGACCTGTACTACGTCCACCGGGTGGACCCAAGCGTGCCGGTGGAAGAGACCGTCGGCGCCATGGCCGACCTGGTGAAACAGGGCAAAGTGAGGTTTATCGGCCTCAGCGAGTGCCTGCCGGAGGACCTTGAACGCGCTCACGCCGTGCATCCCGTTGCCGCGGTGCAAAGCGAGTATTCACTGCTGTTCCGCGCCGTCGAAAAGGAAATCCTGCCCCTGACCAAAGAGCTCGGCATCTCGCTGGTGCCGTTCTCGCCCCTGGGGCGGGGCCTCGTCACCAACAAACTGGACCTCAAGACGTTGGGGCCGAAGGATTTTCGTGCCGATATCCCGCGCTACCACGGGGTGCACGCCGAGAACAACCTGAAAATCGCCGCCGGGCTGGAAGAACTGGCGGCGGCGCGGGGCGCCACCGCTTCGGCCCTGGCGCTCGCCTGGGTTCTGGCGCAGGGCGACCACATCATTCCCATTCCCGGAACCAAGCGCCGCGTGTATCTGGAACAGAACGTCGCGGCGGTGGATCTGATTCTGTCGGCGGAAGAACTGGCAGCCATCGACGCGCTGCTGGCGCGCTACCCGGATGTCGGCGAGCGCTACAGCGAGGCAAGCTCGAAGTTTTTGAAGAAATAGCGTGACGCACGGGGCGCGGCGGCGGGCGGTTCAGTCCGCCGGAGCGCCCCTGTTCTGCTGTTTGCGGCGGCGGTTCAAGCGCTGGGCCAATTCCTCCCGCAGGGTCTGGGCCAGGTTCGGCGTGGCGGAGGAGCAGCACACCAGAATCTGCGCCGGCTGTCCGCCGGCGGCGACATAGGCGTAGCCCATGGTGGTGTCGAAATAGGCGGAATCCCCCTGCTTCAGCACCGTGGTTTCATAAAACTCGGTGTGGAGCTCGATTTCGCCTTTCAGCACATAGATGAATTCCTCGCCGACGTGGTTCCACAGGCCGTCGAGATCGTGGAAGGAATTGACGCGCACGTCGATGACCGCCGGAATGATGCGCTTGTGGGCGATTTCCGTGCACAGATACGTATAGGTGAAATGGTCGTCGCCCATGGTCAGGCCGGTGTGGCCGTAGGACACGCTGCGCCGCCCGGTCAGCGGCTTGGGGGCGTCGTCCCGGCCGGTCGAGCCCGCCACCAGGTCGCCGATTTCGATGTTGAGCCCGGCGCAGAGCTGCAGGATGGATTGGTAGGACGGCGAAATGAGGTCGTTTTCAATCTTCGACAACGTGGACTTGGAGATGCCCGAGCGCTCCGACAGGTCCGCCAGCGTCCAGCCGTGGTAGGCGCGCCGCTCCCGCAGAACCTGCCCGATGGAAGGATTACGCCGTCTGTTGTCACTCATCCCGATGAACCCCGTAGCCCGTGTGTCGTCCCGTGCCGGAACGGCCCGGCGTGAACCGGCCGTCCGGCAAAAAAAGAAAACCCTTCATAGAATCGTTTATCAACGGAAACAACCCGGCACATCACAAAAACGACGCGCGGAACACGGAAGAATGCACAGATTGTTTCGCTTCGGAAACATGAGCAAACCTGGCGGAAGACGCGCCTGGTCACGAGAGTGGTGATGTGATCGCGGGAACCCCTGAGTTCGCAACCCTTTGTCGTTTCACTCTGCAAATCATCGACTGAAGCGTCTGCAAATCACCTACTGAAATGTCTGCAAATCATCGACTGAAATGCTTGCAAATCATCGACCGAACCGGTAGTATGGCCCCATGACCTACTTGCCGCGCCATATCGACACGCTCATTCCCGGGCAGCTGAAAGCCATGGGGGCCTTGCTGATCAGGGGGCCCAAGGGGTGCGGCAAAACCGAGACCGGGCGCCGCTTCGCCGGCAGCGAAATCGTCATTGACGACTCCGTCGCCGTGAAAAACGCCATGATCAGCGACCCGCGCGTGCTCCTGTCCGGCGCCGTGCCGCGGTTGATCGACGAATGGCAAAACCGCACAGAGCTGTGGAACACCGTGCGGCACGAGGTCGACAGACGAAAGGCCAAGGGGCAGTTCATCCTGACGGGCTCGGCCAATCCGCCGGACGATGTGAACCTGCATTCCGGTCAGAACAGGTTCGGCATCATCACCATGCGCACCATGACCTGGGCGGAGATGGGGCATTCCACCAAAGACGTGTGCTTTGCCGACCTTTTTGACGGCGGTGAACCGGCATCCCCGCTGATTGCGCCGGATTTGGCCCGGCTGGCGGAGCGGCTGGTCATCGGCGGCTGGCCGGGAAACCTCGGCCTCGACGAAACACACGCGATCCTCGCCAATGACAACGCGTGTGAGCTGTTGTGCGAGGTGGACATCAACCGTGTGGATGGAACAAGGCGAGACCCGCTGAAGGTGCGCCAGTTGCTGAGATCGTTGGCGCGCAATGTCTCCACCGAAGCCGCGCAGGCGACAATCCGGAGCGACGTCTGGGGGGAGCGGGCCGACCTCGCGCCTGACACGGTGGCCGACTACCTGAACGCGCTGGAACGCCTGATGATGGTGGAGAATCTCACCGCCTGGAGCACCCATATCCGCTCCAAGGCCCGGCTCCGCTCCACCCCCAAACGGCACCTCGCCGACCCCGGCCTCGCGTGCGCGGCGCTCGGGCTTTCGTCGGACAAACTGCTCGCTGACCTGGAGTAGCTGGGTCTGCTGTTCGAGTCGCTGGTCATTCACGATCTGCGGGTCCTTGCCGGGACCATGGGCGCCAGGGTGTATCATTACCGGGATTCCAACGGTGTCGAGGCGGACGCGATTGTTGAATTCCGCAACGGTGATTGGGCGGCCTTTGAAGTCAAACTCGGCAGCGGCGCCGAAGACGAAGCGGCGGACTCGCTGAAGCGGCTGGCGGACACCATCGATGACACCAAGGCGCCGAAGCCGCGGGCGCTGGTGGTGCTGACGGGCGACGGCTTCGCCCACCGCCGGAGAGACGGCGTGTTGGCGGTACCGTTTCCGGCGCTGACGTGACGCGGAAGACTCTGGTGGACGAAGAACACGCGCGTCATTTTGGCTGAAAACGGGGAATTCAAAGCTGAAAATCGTCCACCGTGTCCACCCGGTCCACCGTGTCCACCAAAAGGACTTTCCAACTCATGCCGGATTATCAGGAATTTAATCCTTGGTGGAGCTGAGGGGATTCGAACCCCTGACCTCTGCAGTGCGATTGCAGCGCTCTCCCAACTGAGCTACAGCCCCCGTTCAAAGGATGAGCCTTTTAAAGCCCTGCCCCGGCGGTTGTCAACATTATTCCACGCGTTCAACGGTGTATCCGGCCTTTTCGTAGAGACGGAGCACGCCGGTTTCTCCCGGCAGGTGCGCCGCACCCACGGCGACAAACGCGTTGCCCTTGTCGACCAGGGGGCGGGAGCGGTCGAACATGCGGCGGTTGCGCATGTCGATCAGCGTCGCCATCACCGCTTCCGTCGCCTGGACGGCGTCCGTCCCCGGCGTCAGCTCCTCGGATTTGGACCACAGCAGCAGTTTGCCGATTTCCCCGGCGGCGTAGAAGCGGATGGTGGTTTCAAACAGGTCCTCCAGCATCGCATTGCTCTGCACCACGCTGGCGAGAAGCGCCTTCTGGGTTTCCGGCGGATGGTCCGCCGTCGCTTCCAGTTGTTCGGCGATGGTTTCAAGGCCGATAATGCTCTTGCCGTCGCTCATCACCCGCCGCGCCAGAAGCTCGTCGACTCCGGGAATCTTGCCGTGATTTTTGGCTTCGCACACGGGAATCGAAAAGGCCAGCGCCAGAAAACCCGCCTTGTAGATGTCCACCGCCTCGACGGGAATGCCGTATTCTCCGGCAAGGCCGCGGATTTTCTCCTGTTCGGCGGGAGGAAACAGCGCGCTCACCTTGTCGTCGCTGGAGGCCATGACATGGGTGAGCAGGCTCAAGCCCATCTGCTGCTGCACCTCGGGATCGTTCATGCCGCCGACTTCCTTGAGCTCGAAGGCGACGGACGAGGCGTCATCGACAATTTTCAGCAGCGCGGGAGAAAAATTGGTCACCCGCGTGTCGCCCGAGTGGATGGTGCCGAAGAAATAGGACGGCGACACGCCGCCTTTTGTCACCCGGAACAGCTTGCCGTTGGCGAACGGCATCCGCGCCGCTTCCTGATCGATCCGGTTGACCACAGCGGGTTTCTGCCGCTGCAACTCGGGAAGCAAATCCTTGCCGCGGCACACGGCTCCGGCGGTGTCCCCCAGGCCCAGCAGCAACAGCATGGCGCCCAAACACCTCGTGGTGATCGAACCGGTTTTCTCTGAATGGCTCACGCGTCAATCTCCTTACAGTTGTCGGGCCCGCTCCGGTCACAGCGCCGGAACGGCCCAGTCCCGCCGCATGCAGGCGGCATAGACGGTGTTGCGCAGCAGGCAGGCGATGGTCATCGGCCCGACTCCGCCGGGGACCGGGGTCAACGCCCCGGCGACCTGAAACACATCGGCGAAATCCACATCCCCCACCAGCTGCGGTTTGGCGTCGGGGGCGGCCGGGTCGGCCACGCGGTTGATGCCGACATCGATGACCGTGGCGCCGCGCTTGACCCAGCTGCCCTTCACCAGCTCCGGCCGGCCGACGGCGGCCACCAGAATGTCGGCGGCGGCGCACACATCGGGCAGATCCCTGGTTTTGGAATGGGCGATGGTGACGGTGCAGTTCTCCCTGAGCAGCAGGTGGGCGACCGGTTTGCCGACGATGTTCGAACGGCCGATAACCACGGCCTGCAAGCCGTTGAGGGAACTCAGCACGCTTTTGAGGAGGATCATGCAGCCCAGCGGCGTACACGGCACGAGCCCGGGAACGCCGGTCACCAGACGGCCGACATTGACCGGATGAAAGCCGTCCACGTCCTTGCCCGGGTCGATGGCCTCGAGAACGATGCGCTCGTTGATGTGCCCGGGCAGCGGCAGCTGCACCAGAATGCCGTCCACCAGCGGGTCGGTGTTGAGGCGGCGAATCAACGCCAGCAGTTCCGGTTCGGTGGTTTGCGCCGGCAGTTTGTGCTCGATGGAGCGCATCCCCGTTTCCCGGGTGCGGGCGGCCTTGTTGCGCACATAAATGCGGCTTGCGGGGTCTTCGCCGACGAGGACTACGGCGAGCCCCGGAACCACGCCCTTCTCGGCGAGGCGGGAGACTTCGGTGGTGACGGCCGCATGCAGTTTCGCGGCTTCGGCTTTTCCGTCAATCAGGTGGGCGGGCATGGGAGAAAACTTCCTTTCCGGACTCTTGCGCCTGATTCAGGCAAACAGGGTGGACAGCGCGTGTTCGAGGGTCGAATCACCGTCCACGG
>JAISTL010000050.1 GCA_031272615.1 Methylobacteriaceae bacterium
AACCGTGACATTGCTTCCAAGGAGGATGTACCATGCGTCAAATTGATTTTTCCCCGTTTTATCGCAACACCGTCGGCTTTGACCGCCTGTTTTCCGTTCTGGACCAGATGGTCGGCGGCGTCGAACAGACTCCCACCTATCCGCCCTACAACATCGAGCGGACCGGCGAGAACAACTACCGCATCACGCTTGCGGTCGCCGGGTTCAAGGAGGGAGACCTCAACATCGAATTGAAGGACAACACCCTGACCATTCGCGGCGAAAAGGCCGACGAAGAGAAGAAGGAACCGTCCGAATTCGTTTTCCAGGGCATTGCGGCGCGCGCGTTCGAGCGGCGTTTCCAGATCGCCGACACCGTGATTGTCAAGGGCGCTTCCCTTGAGCACGGCCTGCTGCATATCGACCTGGTGCGTGAAATTCCCGAGGCCAAGCGGCCGCGGCAGATTCCCATCGGCAATGACGCCGGCAAGCCGGAACTGACCGCCGTGGCGCACGAAGACGCCACGTCCGCCGTGTAACCCGAAGAAAACGGCCGCGGCACGAGGCGGCGGCCTCATCGACTTCCGGGGTTCCCCCGGCCCGAGCGTCCGGATGACAGCCATCCGGACGCTTTTTTGTTGCAGGGTGCGACCGGCGGCGACGTTTTGGTGGACGAGGGTGGACCTGGTGGACGAGGGTGGACTTGGGTGGACTTGGGTGGACTTGGGTGGACGATTCGGGGCTGACAGTTTTCGCTGAAATCAGGAATTCAACGCTGAAAATTGTCCACCATGTCCACCCACGTCCACCGTGTCCACCCAAGTCCACCCATGTCCACCCTTACGCCGCCTTTGCCGCGACGTCGACGAATTGGGCCACTTCGTCCGCCGTGGTCTGGAAGGAGGTCACCAGCCGCGCCATGGTTTCGTCGGCCCCCGGTTTGTCGGCGGCGGCGACGGAGCGGGTCGGCCACTCGTAGAACACCGCGCCGGCATCTTTCAGCGCCTTGAAAACCTTGCGCGGCATAACGGGGAACACCTCGTTGCCCTCCACCTCCCACGGCAGGCGGATGCCGGGAATCTTCTCCAAACCGGCCTTCAGCTCGGCGGCCATGGCGTTGGCGTGGCGGGCGTTGCTCAGCCAGTGGTCGTTTTCGAGATAGCCGATGAACTGGGACGAGAGCAGCCGCCCCTTGGAGATGGTTTGCCCGGCCCGCTTGCGGCGGTACTCCATGGCTTCGGCCAGTTCCGGCCGGAACACGACGATGGCCTCGGCCGCCAGCGCGCCGTTCTTGGTGGCGCCGAAAGACAGGATGTCGACGCCGCTTTTCCAGGTCATCTCGGCCGGCGTCACCTTGCGATGGACAAGGGCGTTGGCGAACCGCGCGCCGTCCATGTGCATCCACAGCCGGTATTTTTTGGCGACATCGCTCAAGGCGGCGATTTCATCGGGCGTGTAGGCAATTCCGCACTCGTTGAGCTGGGAAACGGAGATGGATTTGGCGGGCATCTGGTAGAAGCCGGGGGAAAGGTTGCGCACATAGGCATCCAGCACATCGGGCAGCAGCCTGCCCTTGTCGCCCTTGAGGGTCATCAGCTTGGCGCCGCCGGTATAGAGCTCCGGCGCTCCGGTCTCCTCGCCGTTGATGTGGCTTTCCTCGTTGGAGATGCACATGCCCCAGGGCGGCGTCATCGCCGAGACGCAGAGCGCGTTGGCGCCGGTGCCGGTGGCGACCAGAAACACCTGGACATCACGCTCGAACAAATCGCAAAACATTTTATCGACGCGCTTCTTGACGCTGTCAGCGCCGTAGGACGGTTCGGCGCCGGAGTTGGCGGCGAGAATGGCGTCAAGAACCGGTTGGCTGGCGCCGACAATATTGTCGCTTCCGAAATGCATGGTCATCTCCCTGTGACGTATTCCTGAAAAAACCCGCGAATAAAATCAAAGCCCGCGCTTCGAGGCATGGTGTTATGCCAGCCTTCCCGCCATGGCAAATGTTATGCGAAGAGCGCGGGTGAATAATCCACCGCTTCCGTTACCGGCCCGCGGGGCGCCGCCGTCATTCCACCCAGCGGATGTCGTCGCCGCGGTTGGGGCGGAACGGCGCCGGAATGCCCTCACGCATGGCGCGCAGCGAGATGGCGTCACGCGGCAGCAGCGCCGTGGTTTCCTGGATCAGGTCATTCTCCTGCGGAATGGCATGGGCGGAAAGCGGCAGGACGCGCGATACGGTGGTGCGCGGCAGCGGCAGGGGATTGGCTTCGACGCCGGAGATTTCCTTTTCCTCCCCCGGGGCGGCCGGCTTGGGATTCTCGACGAAATCCTTGTAGTACCGCTCAACCTCGACCCCCACGTAATACCCGGCCTTGCGGGCGCCGGCGGCGGAAAAACCGAAGCCCTCGCTGTCGCGCAGCGGCACGCGCTTGCCTTCGATGTCGGGGCCGACGGCGGCGAACCGCCCGTCATCATCGGTGAACGACGACCAGATATCCACATAAATGCCCGACGCCGGCATCATGCCCTGAATCGCCGTGTTCATTTCCTCGATATGCTCGGAGCGGGTGGCGCTGGGAACCGGCAGGGAGCTGACCCAGAAAAACGGCACATCCTTCGATATCAGCGCGCTGATCAGCGGGCGGACTTTCTTTTCCCAATCGGTTTTGGCAATGCTGCGGTCGGCAACGACCTCATAAACGCCGTCACCGACATCACCGTTGTAGGAGAGCAAAACGATCACGGCGAAGGGTTTGTCACCGGTTTCCAGCGCCCGGTTCAGAATCTCGACCCAGTTCCCGATGATGAAGCCGTCAGTCACATCGCCGAGACCGGCAAACTCGACCCGGGCGTCGCCCAATCCGGATTTCAACCCCTCGCTCAACTGATACGCGGCGCGATCGCCAAGCACAATGATCCGCCCCAGGTCCGCGGCCGAACGCGCCGGCTGGGCCGCGGCCGGAAGCAGGAAAAACACCATGCAAATCATACCGAAAATAATACGCGCCAACAGTTTCCCTCACATATGTCTGTTTCAGTGGGCCACCCGCAACATCGGTTTTTCGGCTTTGCGCAGTTCCTCCAGCATCGCCACGCTCGGGTAGGCGTCCGCTACCAGGTTGTTCTGCAGCTGGAACCGGCGAACCGCCTCCCGGGTGAACGGGCCGATCTTGCCGTCGGGCACACGGTCATAATACCCAAGCAGGCGCAAGTGCTGTTGCATTTCAATACGTTCCGCCGCCTCCATCTGTTTTTCCTTGCGGGGCCACTCGGCGGTCAACGCCTTTTGCCCGGCCAGGGTTTCGCCCAGAAGCGCAACACCCAGCGCATAGGAATCAGAGAAATTGAATTTACGGATAACATCGAAATTTTCCGTTACCAAAAACACCGGCCCCCTGGCGCCGGCGGGAGCGAAGATGCGGGCGAGGCCGTTCTTCGGCAGCGCCTTGCCGTTGGCGCGCTTGAAGCCGAGCTTTTTCCACTCGGCGAATTCCAGCTTGTCGTGCCGGTAATTGTACCCCTTCGGCGCCTTCACTTCCACGCCCCAGGGAACATCCGGATTCCAGCCGTGTTCGCGCAGATAATTGGCGACGGACGCCAGCGCGTCGGGAACCGATGTCCAGATGTTCTTGACCCCGTCACCGTCGAAATCGACGGCAAACTTGCGGTAGCTCGAGGGCATGAACTGCACCTGGCCCATGGCGCCGGCCCAGGAGCCGACCATCGTCTTGGGGTCCAGGTTGTCATGCTGGATCATCAGCAGGGCTTCCAGCAGCTGTTCGCGATAGAAATCCCCGCGGTACCGGTGCATGACCAGCGTCGCCAGGGCGCGGATGATCGGCTTCTTCCCGGAAAACCCGTCGAAACTGCTTTCCAGCCCCCAGATGCCGACCACCACCGGATACGGAACCTGGTAAACCTTTTCGATGTCCTCAAGGGTTT
>JAISTL010000078.1 GCA_031272615.1 Methylobacteriaceae bacterium
ACCGCCGGAATTTTACAAAAAAGCGCCCACGTGCGCCAAACCAACCGCACGTAAACCAAAAAGTGCCAGTATCGGTCCTAAAAGCGCCGCGGTTATGATATAGTCATGGGATATTGAACGAGATTCGCGAAACCGGAGTTTTGAAGATGAGGATGCGCATAAAAGCAGTGGCGTGGACACTACCGGTAGTGGCGGCGGTGCTCTGTGCGCTGGCCATGGCGCCCGCCGTCTCCCGGGATACCTCCGGCAACCCTGATCGGGAATGGACCGGCACCCTGAAGCGCATCAAGGAAACCGGCGTCATTTCCGTCGGTCACCGGGAATTGTCGGTGCCGTTTTCCTATTATGACGAAAACCACCAGGTCGTCGGCTACTCCATCGATATCGGCGACCGCCTCATTGACGCCGTGGCCCGGGCTCTGGGCGTTGACAAGCTGGAACGCAAATACGTGCTGGTCACCTCCGCCAACCGCATTCCGCTGCTGCTGAGCGGCGGCATCGACCTGGAATGTGGCTCCACCACCAACACCACCGAGCGGCAGAAGGAGGTGGCGTTCACCTACACCCATTTTGTCGCCGCAAACCGGTTCGTTTCAAAAAAATCCAACAACTACAAAAAGCTGACGGACCTCGCCGGCAAATCCGTCGCCGCCATCACCGGAACCCCGGCCTCGAAACAGTTGAATACCCTCAACACTGACCGCGAACTCGGCCTGATCATCACCACGGTCAAAGACGCCTCCGAGGGGTTCCAGATGGTTGTGTCCGGCAGTGCCGCGGCTTTTGTCACCGACAGCGTGGTGCTGGCCGGGCTGGTGACCAACACCGAAATCCCTGCGGATTACGTACTGTCAGAGGAAGCCCTGTCGGTGGCGCCCTATGCCTGCATGATGCGCAAGGGCGAGCCGGAATTCGAAGACCTCATCGATGAGTCCATGCTGACGCTGCTGCGCGACGGCACGGTGGAACGGCTTTACGACAAGTGGTTCATGAAGCCGATTCCGCCGGACAACAAAATCCTCAATATCCCGATGAGTCGGGAACTGCGCGGCGCCATCGACTATCCGACCACCAGCGGCGACCCCAAGAACTATCTGCCCCCCGGCACCGAAGACATGTCCGGCCGCCGGGAAGGGGAATAGGGGTTTACGCCGCCGTTTTTTCCGCGCGGACAATAAGTCTGATGCCGAGCACCGCCAGCGCCCGCGTCATGGCCGGAAGCTTGCTCGGGTGAAACGGGTCGAGCAGACGGCGCACTTCCCGGGCGTCCTTGCCGAGGCGCTCCGCCAGTTCGGCCTGGGTGAGACCGGACATGCGGAAGGCATCCAGCAGGGCGATCTTGGCCGCGACATCGGGGGCGACCGGAACCCTGACAAGGCCGCGCTCCCTTGCCCGCGCGACGGGAAGCGCCAAGCCGCGCTTCGGGTAACTGAGAAGCGCCAGGCCGAGCGCCTCTTCGGCCATGGCCGCGGCGTCCTCATAAGTATCACCTTGGGTAACGGCTTCCGGAACATCCGGGAACGTCACCACAAACCCGGCTTCATCTCCCGGCTCGATGAGGGCTCCGAATGTGAAATCGCTCATGGATCGTCTCCTGTTTTCATCCGCGTCGGGCATCACAGCTCCAACGCCTTTCTGATTTTCACCGCCGTTTTCGGATCAATATCCCGGCTTGGAAGTGTCGTGACCTTGTCACCAACCCACAGCATGGTGTGACCACCCTTGCCGCGACCTTTGGTTTCCCGGAAACTGACACCTTTGGTTTTGGCGTCCTTTTTCAACTCGGCGATGAACTTGGCGCGCTTTTGCATGACCGTCTCCGTTCCGGTATCTTGTTGATAGGCTAATTTTGTCCTCATGTCAAGCAAAATTGAGGACATTTTTGACCTGGTTTATCATGCGGACCAAGCCGTGATTCGTCTTGGGTGACGTATCATCAGCCTCCGGAGCATAACGTCTGGGATAGATTTAATCTACCCGTCGTTGCGACACCCCGAGAGCCCCTCGTCTCAGTCCTTTATTACACCGTATCTGCGACTTATGGCTTAAGACTATTATACATCTAGCAAGTTTTGCGGCAATTCTTCTATGTCTTTCCGTAACGCCGTTCCGCGGTTTTGCACACATCAGGAGAGACACATGGATACGAGGATGAGACCATCGGCACTGGGATTTGTTGCCGTTTTTGCCGCGCTCAGCGCCTTTGCCGTTCCGGCGACCGCGCAGGACCTGACGGGCACACTGAAGAAGGTCAAGGATACCGGCAGCATCTCCCTCGGACACCGGGAGTCGTCCCTGCCGTTCTCCTATTACGACGACAATCAGAAGGTCGTCGGCTACGCCTACGAGCTGTGCGACAAGCTGGCCGACGCCGTGCAGGCCGAACTGAAAATGGACAAGCTGGAGCGGAAGCTGGTCGCCGTCACCTCGGCCAACCGCATCCCGCTGCTGACGTCCGGCGGCATCGACCTCGAATGCGGCTCCACCACCAACAATCTGGAACGCCAGAAAGAAGTGTCGTTCACCCTCACCCACTATGTCACCGCGACCCGCTTCGTCTCCAAAAAGGCAAACAATTACAAGTCGCTGGATGACCTGAAGGGCAAGACCATCGTTTCCACCGCCGGCACGTCCAACATCAAGCTGGTGACGGGGCTCAACACCGAGCGCAATCTCGGCATGACCATCATTCCCGCCAAAGACCACGCCGACGCCTTCCTGATGGTTGAAACCGACCGCGCCGCCGCCTTCGCCATGGACGACATCCTGATCGCCAGCCTGGTCGCCGTGTCCAAAACCCCGGACGCCTATGTGATTTCCGAAGAGGCGCTCTCGGTTGAACCCTACGGCAGCATGCTGCGCAAGGATGACCCGGCCTTCAAGAAGGTCATCGACGACGCCATGCTCGCCATGTTCAAGGACGGGACCATCGAAAAACTCTACGACAAGTGGTTCATGAACCCGATTCCGCCGAAGAACGTCACCTTGAACGTTCCCATCAGCGCCCAGTTCAAGAAGGTCATCGCCAACCCGACCGACAGCGGCGACCCGAAGGACTACGCGGATTGAGTCGTTTGCCCTGCCGCGCCCGGCCGGGCCGGACCGCGGCTCATAAATGTCTTTCCCGCCCGATTATCCCCGTCCGGGCGGGAAAGCTGTTGGTACAGTCCGGGGGAAAGGTATGCGGTTTGAATGTTTGAGTGGCTCGGCGGCGTTCTCGATGCGTGGTTGAACATCTTTCTCCAGCCGTCTCCGTGGGGGACGGTGTATCTCGGCCTGCTGTTCCAGGGGCTGGCCATCACGTTTTTCGTGGCCCTGGTCACTTGGGCCATCGCTTTTGTGCTGGGGTCGCTCATCGGCATTGCCCGCACCCTGCCCTACAAGCCGCTGCGCTTCGTCACCACCGCCTATGTCGAAATCTTCCGCTCGGTGCCGTTGCTGGTGCAGCTGTTCCTGTGGTTTTTCGTGGTGCCGGAGCTGCTGCCCCAAGCGTGGGGTACCTGGATCAAAAACCTCGAATCCGGTTCGATGCTCACCGCCATCATCGGCTTGGGCTGCTTCACCTCGGTGCGAATCGCCGAGCAGGTGCGCGCCGCCATCCTCTCCATCTCGTTGGGCATGAAGAACGCCTCGACGGCGCTGGGCATGACCCGGGCGCAGACCTACCGCTATATCCTGCTGCCCATGGGCTACCGCATCATGCTGCCGCCGCTGACCTCGGAGTTCCTCAACAACCTGAAGAACACGTCGACCATCTTCACCATCGGCGTCATGGACCTGATGGGCCGGACCAGCGAAATGATGGAGTTCACCTTCAAGGCCTATGAGCCGCTGTTCTTCGCCACCTTCTGTTATCTCATCATCAATCTCCTCGTGGTCTGCGCCGCGCGCTTTCTCGAGGGCATGGCCGCCATACCCGGCTTCAACGCCGCACGCTGAGAGTGCCTGAACCATGTTTGAGAATTTCGATTTTGCCGTCATCAGCGCCAATCTCGGCCGGTTTTTTCTGGAGGGCATGGGTTTCACCCTGCGCCTCACCTTCTTTGCCGGGCTCGCCGGGTTTCTGCTGGGCACCTCCCTCACCCTGGTGCGCATGGCTTCGGTTCCGTTCGTTTCCCGCGCCATTGCCGTTTACATCAACTTCATCCGCTCCATGCCGCTGGTGCTGTTGATCTTCTGGTTCAACTTCCTGTTGCCGGGCATCTGGCAGGAGATAATCGGTTCGCCCTACCCCATCACCTTCAACCCGCTGGTGCTGGCCTTCTGGACATTCACCCTGTTTGAGGCCGCCTATTTCGCCGAAATCATGCGCGCCGGCATTCTGTCCATCCCGCAGGGACAGGCGGCCGCCGGCCGCGCCCTCGGTTTGACGGGTCTTCAGGTGTCGCTGTTTGTCGTTCTGCCCCAAGCCTTCAAGAATGTGCTGCCGGTTCTGCTCACCCAGCTCATCGCCCTGTTCCAGGATACGACTCTTGTCTACATCATCGGCCTGAAAGACTTCTTCCGGGTCATTCACATCGCGGCGGTGCGCGACGGGCGTCAAGTCGAGCTTTTCATTTTCGCCGCGGTGGTTTATTGCATCATCAGTTATTGTTCGTCGCTGGCCGTGAAGAAGCTTCAGAAACCGCAACAGGAACTGTGGGCGTGAGGACACGGGCCGGGCGTCAGATAAGCCGAAGGGCAGGAAAGCGTATATGATTACCGTCAGCCATGTCAACAAGTGGTACACCCCGACCTTTCAGGCGTTGAAGGATTGCTCCCTGCAGATTGAAAAGGGCGAGGTCGTGGTGGTGTGCGGCCCCTCGGGCTCGGGCAAATCGACGCTCATCAAGTGCGTCAACGGCTTGGAGCCCATCACCAGCGGTGAGATTATCGTTGACGGCATCAAGGTGCATGACCCCGGCACCGACCTGCCGAAGCTGCGCGCCCGCGTCGGCATGGTGTTCCAGCATTTCGAGCTGTTCCCCCACATCACCATCCGCCAGAACCTGTGCCTGGCGCAGGAGAAGGTGTTGAAGCGCAGCCGCGACGAAGCGTGGCGCAAGGGCCTGGCTCTGCTGGAGCGCGTCGGCCTGATGGAACACTGTGACAAATATCCCGGGCAGCTCTCCGGCGGCCAGCAGCAGCGCGTCGCCATCGCCCGGGCGCTGGCCATGGACCCCATCGCCATGCTGTTCGACGAACCGACCTCGGCCCTCGATCCGGAAATGATCACCGAAGTGCTGGATGTCATGGTCGAACTGGCCAAAGAGGGCATGACCATGATGGTGGTGACCCACGAAATGGGCTTTGCCCGCAAGGTGGCTGACCGCGTGGTGTTCATGGACCAGGGGGAAATCGTCGAGGAAGCCGCCACCGACAAGTTCTTCGACAACCCGGCCAGCGACCGCGCCCGGGTGTTCCTGTCGAAAATCCTCAACCACTAGTGTTTAACCGCGTAAGAGTGAATAATTATTATTGTTAAATTTGGCTTGTTATGATATTGCTTTTCTGACGCTGTCAGGGAGGGGTATTATGGCGAGACATGCAAAAGTTGTAGAG
>JAISTL010000091.1 GCA_031272615.1 Methylobacteriaceae bacterium
AACCGTGTGGGTCACTCCGCGGCGGGATGGTCTCCACGCCTTCGATCCCACCGGGCAGGCAATGGATTTGTGATGGCAAAGCAGCTCGTTCTCGACTCATCGGATATCACCCGCACAACCGCGCTCATCGATGCCGCCGCCGACGCGGCCCGGGAAGCGGGGAACTACGTCCACCGACACTTCTCCAACTGCACCGATGTCAGCATCAAGTCCCGGAAAAGCGATGTGGTCACCGTCCATGACAAAAACGCCGAGGCCATGATTCGGACGCGGCTTCTCTCCCGCTTCCCCGACTCGGTCGTCTGCGGCGAGGAGATGGGCAGCGACACCGCCGGAGAACTCATCTGGTTCGTTGACCCGATTGACGGAACCAGCAACTTTGCCGGCGGGCTCCCCCTCTACTGCATTTCCATCGGCGTGGCCTGGAAAGATCGTATCGTCGGCGGGGTGGTCTACGACGCCGAACGGGACGAACTCTTCCGCGGCGACGGCTTGGGCATGACCCTCAACCGGAAACCCGTCGCCCGACAGGCCCACGCCCGCGAGGAAGACAGCCTCTGCCTCAGTGACTATCCGCACATCGGCGACCCCGCCGACGAAGCGACCTGGACCAACTGGTGCGGAATCGTGAGCCGCTTCCGGGCGGTGCGGCGCCTTGGAACAGCGGCGCTGTCACTGGCCTATGTCGCCGCCGGCCGCGCCGATGTGTGTTTTGAACTGCAAACCCACCCGTGGGACTGTATCGGCGGCATGGCGCTGGTGCTGGCCGCCGGAGGAGCCGTCCATGTCGCCGACGCCGGCGGCGGCGCTCCCCCGCGGGATTGGGCGGCGGAACGGTATGTCGCCTGCGGGCGGGGCTTCGACTATGCCGGGTCGTGTCTGGCCGACATTCTGGCGGGAACCGGCGTGGAGCGACCGTCATGAGCGCTTCGGCCCCCATTGTCCTGTGGGATATCGACGGAACCCTCCTCGCCGCCGAAGAGCACGGGCTGGATTTGTTTTATGAAGCTATCGGGGACATTGTCCCGGGCGCGTCCGTTTCGTCCGTCAATCCCCACGGCAAGACCGACTGGCAGATTCTCGGCGAACTCCTCGACGCCTCCGGTCTCGACCGGCGCTTTGCCCCGGCAATCTCCGAAAAACTCGATATCCTGTCGCAACGCCTTGTGACACCGCCCCATACCCTGCGCCTGCTGGACGGAGCGGCGGCAATGCTGCAAGCCCTGAAAGCCCGCCGGGTGCGCAACGGGCTCCTCACCGGCAATTCGCCGACCCGCGCCCGTCATAAACTCAAGGGCGCGGGCCTCGATCTCTCCCTCATCGATTGGCAGGCGTGCTATTTCGGCGGGAGAGCGTCGGCGCGCTCGGACATCTGCCTCGAGGCGCGGGCCGCAAACCCGCTCACCGGGCTCCATGTTTTCGGCGACACCCCCAACGATCACGCCGCCGCCTCGGCCGCCGACATTCCGTTTGTCGCCGTCTGTACCGGCGTCTATAACCGGAACGCCTTTGCCGACAAGAAGTGCCGCCTGATCGTCGACGATCTGATATCGGGCCGGGAAGCGATTCTGGGCCTTTTCAGGTAGAGCGTTTCGCTGGAATCGGGCCGTACCCGCGTTTTCCCTTTCACCGCTCATGTCAACTGTTTGAAAGGGTATTCCGCGCCGATATCTACAAAAACCGCCCGCGTTTCCCGGAAGAGTGCCGGGAGCGTCGAGGGTGTACTTGCCGTATTCAACTGAATTCATTGGTATTTTACAGTATTCACAAGCAATAACGCAGCGTATTTGCCCGATAAAGCCCGGGGAATTATTCTTGTTTCCGGGATCGCCGGAGAAAACCGCAAGGGCATCTGCGGAAACGCGTTTTGCGTTTTCAAAAGGGGCGCCTTCCACAACTCAACCCCTCTCCGGCGATCTCACCCCGTGTACACCCTCCGCCGGAGTTCACCATGGCTGTCCTGATCAATATGCAGCATCCGCAAACCGGCATCATCCGCCCGGGATATTACGGATTCAGTTGGACAACCCTGTTCTTCGGCGGGTTTCCGGCGCTGTTTCGTGGTGATGCCGTCACGGCGCTGGCGGTTTCGGTGTTCAGCGTCTGTACATTCGGCGCCGCCCAAGTGATCTGGGCCTTCATCTATAACAGAACCTACACCCTGAGCCCGCTGGAAAAAGGGTACGTCTTTCACGACGCCGGACAGGAAAAGCTTTACGCGGAACTGTCACTCGGCATCGACAAGGACTGACGGGTTTTTTCCGTTGCCGCCGCGACGGAAAGTGCGTAAAGACACCGCTCCGGCGCAAGCGTGGGCCGCATCAAATACATCCATCGTGAATTTCGTGATTATCTCTTTGCAACCGAAATAACGACACAGGATCGTCAAAGTCATCATCATTGTTGTGATAGTATACCTGAATAATGCATTCGCGCACGCCGTGCAACACACGGAATGATAAGCCTTTTTCCACGTCAAGAAAAGCCGACAGGACGCCGGATGAGGCAGCGCCACATAAGATATTGAAATTATTAAAATAAGTCACAATTAACAAACAATATCTTTATTGAATTGACCATGGGACCAGGCGAAATTTACTTATCGAAAAGTCAGCTAATTTTACGGAGAAGTCTTATGTATCCGGTTCTTTATTTTCTGCGAAATGTCTTGAGCCGCCCGTTCAGCACAACCGCGGGTGATGTCCCTCCCGCCGCTGCGTCTTTCCAGCCAAGCGCTTCCGGGTTCGGCGCCGCGACCCCCTCTCCGCGGAGTTTCACCGTTTTGTGGGAGCATTACCCCGTTCCCGGGTGAAACGGCGTCACTCCGGTGGAAACGCTTATCAGCCCATGGAATGCCGGGGGCTGAATCAGACGTCCACCCATCCTCCGCGGGGAACGGGCATTCCCGATGAACACCCTTTTCTCCAAGTCACTCCGAATGCGTATCATGCCAGACAAACCCATTTTCAGTCCCGCGGATGCCGTGCTTCATGAGCGGATACGAAGCTGCCTGGGGCTGCCGCCGTCACAATCATTGCCGGACAGCTATCCCAAGCATCAGATGGTCCGCATGGTGCGCAACGTTGCCGGCATCACCGTCGAGCAGGCGGCAGCCATCGCCGGCGTGGACCCCGTATACTGGAACGCCATGGAGCATGGCGACCGGAAAATCAGTTACGCTCTGTGGCAATACTTCGTTTTGTATCTGCTCGGCACGTTCGCGCACAAAAAACCGCGGCACATCCGACCTGAGCAGCTGAAAAAGCTGCGCAACAAATACGGCCTGACGCAGAAGCAAATCAAAGACGTTCTGTTCACGTCAGCCGAATCCGTCCTGCGATGGGAAAAGGGCCGGCACAACATGCCCTATCAGCTCTTCGACCTGCTGGAATACAAGTTGGCCAATCCGCAGAAATGACGGCGCACCGGCTTGGCGTTACCGCCCGACGCCGACATAGCACCACCCTTTGGAGCGCACCTCTTCCGGGTTGTAGATGTTGCGCAAATCCACCAGAACCGGCTGTTTCAGCAGGGCTTTCATGCGCTCCAGGTCCAAGGCCCGGAAGGCCTCCCACTCGGTGACAATCACCAGCGCGTCGGCGCCCTCGGCGCAGCCATACGGGTCATCGGCATAACGCACATCCTCCAGCACCTCCCGCGCCTGCCCCATGGCCTCCGGGTCATAGGCGACAACCTTGGCGCCATCATCCTGCAGCGCCCGGATAATCATGATGGACGGCGCCTCGCGCATATCGTCGGTATTGGGCTTGAACGCCAAACCGAGCACCGCGATGGTTTTGCCCTTCACCGAGCCGTCGCAGGCGGCGATGATTTTGCGCCCCATGGCACGTTTGCGCTGGTCGTTGATGGCCACAACCGTCTCCACCAGGCGTGACGGCGCACCGTAATCCTGCGCCGTCTTGGTGAGCGCCAGCGTATCCTTGGGAAAGCACGAGCCGCCAAAGCCCGGCCCGGCATGGAGGAACTTGGAACCGATGCGGTTGTCCAGCCCGATGCCCCGCGCCACATCCTGCACATTGCCGCCGACTTTCTCGCACAAATCGGCAATCTCGTTGATGAAAGTGATTTTGGTGGCAAGAAAGGCGTTGGCGGCGTATTTGGTCAGTTCCGCCGTACGCCGGGCCATGAACAGCATCGGCGCCTGGTTCAGGA
>JAISTL010000212.1 GCA_031272615.1 Methylobacteriaceae bacterium
GGGGATTCGGCTCGGCGGGTTCGGAGTAGTCATCGTAGTCCGCCGTGCGTTTGGAGCTGCGGGGTGCAGGTTCGGCGGGTTCGGCGGGAGAATAGTAATCGAGTTCCGTCAGGCGTTTGGTGCGCGGTTTCGCGGCCTGTACAGGCGCCCTGTCGTCATAGTCGTAGGCATCCCGTTCGGCAAGGCGGGGGCGGGAATTCCGGGCGACGGTCTGTGTCCGCCTGTTCTTGCCGAGCGAACCGGTCGCTTGCGGCAGCGAGGCAAAGACATTGACATTGCGACCCTCGGCTTGCTCGGACGGCGGCAGCCTCTTGATAAGCTCGACGACCATGGCGTGGTTTTCACGGACTTTGGGGCTGGCGCGCGGGCTGGCGGCAGCCTTGCGCAAAACCTGCTCGGCCTCGAACAGCTTCTTGTCCAAGGCAAAGGAGAGGCCGAGATTTGACAGCACCGACGGTTCATTGGGACGAATCTTCAGCGCTTCAAAATAGAATTCCCGGGCGCGCTGCGAATTGCCCTGCTGGTCCTCGATGCTGCCCATGGCCGAGAGGATGGTCCAGTCGGGATGGTCGGGAACGAAGGCGCGCATCAGAATGGGCCGGGCGGCGTCGAACCGGCCGACATTGACCAGCCCTTTGCCGTAGGCGGTCAGTACGGTGCGGTCTTTCGGATGCTTGATGGCGAGTTTTTCAAGAACAGCAATGGCTTGGTCGTTGCGGCCCGCCTCGCGCAGTTTTTCGCCCAAGGCTATGGCAACATCCTTGTTGTTGGGGTCTTTGTGATACCGCGCTTCCAACTCGGTGACGGGCATCCGCTCATAGGAGGAACGGGATGTGGTGACGCATCCGGCAAGCAGGGCAATCAGAGCGAAAACGCACGCGGTCTTCATGGTTTTCATGAAGTGCCCATACTCGGCCATTGCGTTTGAAATACCGGAACTGAAAGACATTAAAAGCGACTCACCTGATTCTCGCATGGTTCTTCATCGCTCATTAACGTTAATAAGCGATTAAAAACCGTTGCGTTGCGTGGAATTCAGCGGTCTGTCGCAAACAAAAACCCCGGAAAAAGTGTTTCCGGGGTCGGTATACTGTCGGATGAGGTTGAAGAAACCGCTCAGGCCGCTTCTTCGGTTTCCATCGGAACGGGAGCGCTCTTGCCGGCGCGGCACGGCGCCTTCGCCAAGCTCTGCTCGACGAGCTTGAAAGCCTCGGTTTCCGTCATTTTCATGACTGCGGAAACTTCGCGCACGACACGACTGAGGGCGGCTTCGTAAAGCTGCCGCTCGCTGTATGACTGCTCCGGCTGGGTCTCGGAACGATACAGGTCCCGCACTACTTCGGCCACGGCCAAAATATCGCCGGAGTTGATTTTCGCTTCGTATTCCTGGGCGCGGCGGGACCACATGGCCCGCTTGACCCTGGCGCGTCCGCCGAGGAGTTCGAGGGTCTTTTCGATAACCATGGTGCTGCACAGCTTACGCATGCCGACACCCGCCGCCTTGCTGATCGGCACGCGCAACCGCATCTTGTCTTTTTCAAAGAAAATGACATAGAGGTTGAGTTTTTCACCTGCAATAATCTGCTCTTCAATGGCGGTGATGATACCAACACCGTGCGACGGATAAACAATGGCTTCACCCGATTTGAATCCGATACGCTGAACAGTCTTCTTAGCAATCGTCATTCCTGACATGCCTCCTGAATTCCCGGCACTTCCAGTGAACCCTAATCGGTCCGCCGCGGCGCCAGTGAAGTATAACCAATCAAACAAAAGAAACCGGGCAATTTGAACCGTTAAAATCAAACATCCCGTTTTCCGACACCGGACTCTTCCGGAATCACAACAAAAAACCCCACACCTCACAAGGAAGGTGCACCAGAATATCCGTTAAGCAGGAACTCGTTCTCTCCAACCACGAACGGCCATGGAGACATCAGTTTACGGCATTTACGCACTTCTCCAAACGAGAGAACCTGAATGAGAATGGGGGTTATTCAGTACGTCTCAACTACCATAAAAATAAACAAAAATCAAAGGAATTCTCGGCTCGTTAACCTTCGGCAACCCCGAAAAAACGAGACACCATCGGGGTTTGCGGAGAGCGGCCGGTTGGCCGACATCGTTGAGAGCTTCGGATTTCCGGGGGAACGGGAAGACTGTTTCCGTTCCTTTTCAATGAGTGGAAAACCCGGAATATGAAATTCTTTTAACAAACGATGTTAACGTCACGCCGCCGGACTCTGAGTTCCGTCAGAGATCGCCTTTTCCGGGGTTTCGGGTGAAATAACGTTCGAATTTTCTCGGCAGGCCGTTGAAAGAGTCTGATTCCTCGGACTGTTCTTTCTTTTGTGTGATGTTGGGCCAGATTTTGGCCATTTCGGCGTTGAGTTTGACCCAGCTTTCAATTCCCGGTTCGGAATCCGGGCGAATGGCGTCGGCGGGACATTCCGGCTCGCACACGCCGCAATCGATGCACTCGTCGGGGTGGATCACCAGCATCGTCTCGCCTTCATAAAAGCAATCCACCGGGCAGACTTCCACACAGTCCGTAAATTTACATTTGATGCAGTTCTCAAGAACAACGTAAGGCATGAAGTGATTCGCTCCCGATAAAATCAACCAATCCGGACACTGCGCGACGATACACAATCGGCACAGCCTATAACCCCTTTTTCCGATAGAACACAAGACATTTTAAATCATACGCCGAACCCGCGTCGCCGCGTGAGCCGCAATTGCGGGAGGGTCGGTTTTCGCGGGAGGGGCCGGCGTCATGTCCAGGTACAGCGCGGCGGCTTCCGCGGCCGGGCCTCGACGTTCGCCCAAGGCCGCCACCTCCACCACCCGCACGCCGGCAGGTTGATTGATGGTCAGCACATCGCCGGGTTTCAAGGGATGGGCGCAATCCAGGATGCGGATACTGTTGACCCGCACAAATCCCGCTTCCACCGCCTTCTGCGCCGAAGACCGGCTTTTGAAAAATCGCGCAAACCATAACCATTTATCCAGTCTCAGCCGATCATCCCGCATGGCGTTTTCAGGATTTGTCGTCCTTGAGTTGCTCCTTCAGGGCAAGCAGCTTGGCAAAAGGCGAGTCCAGGTTCGGTTCGCGGGAGCCGCCGGCGGAGGCATAGGGGCGATCATGCCAATCGGAACTCCGATCACGATCTTTGTCCCGGCCGCGGAACCGGTTGGGTTTGCCGCCGTCTTTGCGCCGGTCGAACCGCGGCCGCTCAGAGCGATCTCCCCGCTCCGGACGATCGGCACGTTGAGGACGATCCGCAGGTATCGGACGCTCCGGACGCTCCGGACGTTCTCCCGAAGACGCGGCGGGCGGGCGGCGGTCCGGTCTCGGCGGGCGCTCTCCGGCAGCGGCGGGCGCGCGCCGTTCATCATCGTCTCTGGCCTTGTGCCGGTGCCGGAAAAAACGTTTCCTGTCTTCCGGCGACCGCTGCGACCTGTCGTGGGAATGGAGCGGCCGCCGGTGCTGGTGCCACACTTCAATGAGCGGCGGCGCCTCCAATACCGGGGCGTCGGTTCCGGTGGGAGTCGTTTCCGGAGCAGCCGTTTCAGCGGCTGCGGATTCGGGTGCATCGGCAACGGCGGTTGCGGCACTCTCGACAGGGTCGGCGGTGACCGCCGGTTCTGCAGGAGACTCTTCGGTTTTTTCCGCATTTTCCACCGGTTGGGAGCCGTTGTTGGCGGGTTCCGGTTCGACCGATTGAGCTGCAACGGGTTCGACGATGTGGGTCCCGGTCTGCGCGGCTTCTTCCGTGGAAGCGGTTTCGCTTTCCGCGGCAACGGCGGGTTCAGGTTCGTCCGGTTGAGCCGCCGCGGGTCCGGCGATGGCGGCTTCGCTCTGTGTGGCATCTCCCGCAGAAGCGGGTTCGTTTTCAGTGGTAACAGGAGAACCCGGTTCTTCCGACAAAACCGGCGCCGGCGGGGATACCGGCGTGGTCGCCGCCGCGGCCAGCAACGGCACGGTAATGGCCGGGCCGGGGCGGCTTTCACTGACATAGCCCAGGGATTTCAGGATCCCGGCGAATTCCTCTCCGGCGCAGCCCACCAGCGATGTCATCGCCACGGTGGGAACAAATCCGTCGCCGTCCGCCGCCCCTGTCGGCGGTTCACCCGGAGTTTCACCGGGGCGATAGGCAATGGCCGGCCGAATCAGGTCGGCGAGGCGCTCAAGAATGTCGATGCGCAGCACGCGGCTGCCGCTGGGACGAAAACCGGCGGCACGATAAAGCGCTACGGGAATGTCCGGATCCAGCGGGAAGGACGTCCGCCCGGAACCGGCGAGGGGGGCGATTTCCGCCAGCCCCTTCTGCTCCAGTCCGCCGTTCATCAGAGCCCACAGCTGGGTGATCAACAGGCGCGGCGCCGGTTTCAGCACGGCGGGCAGAAACAGGTGATAGGCGCCGAAGCGCACACCGAGTTTGCGCAGCGCGGCCCGGCTGTCCTGCTCGAGATTGCGGACATCCTGCAGCACCTTGGCGCGTTCGAGAATACCGAGGCCTTCATAGAGCTGGAAGGCAAGCCCGCGGGCGATTCCCTCGAGGTCCGCCGCCTCGCGCAACTGGAGCAACGGTTCCAGCAGACGGCCGATATGGGCTTTCAGCCAGGCGGCAACGCGGGTGTGCACCTTTTCCAGCTCGGCGCCGTTCAGGGAGTCGTCACAAATGAGCCTGAACCCCGGCTCAAGTACGACGAGACCCGGTTCCAAACGGGCGACAGGGGTACCCAGCCAGCGTATGATGCCGTCCAGAGACAGCAGCAGGTTGGAATCGGCGGTTTCCGCCAGGCGGGCGGCGCGCGCCTGGATTTCCTGCACCAGGGCATTTTGCGCGGCCTGCCGCAGCACCCGCGCTTCTTCACCCGCGGCGTTGGAATCGGGTGTGAAAACGAAGCCGGAAAGGGTTCCGATATTTTGACCCTCAACGACAACCTCGCCGGTGGGGGATATCTCAGCCTCAAGCATTTTGTTCTCTCTCAAGCGCCGTAACAGAACGCTGGTCCTGCGGTCGATGAAGCGCTGCGCGAGTCGCTCGTGCAGTGCATCGGATAACGAGTCCTCAACTTGCCGCGTGACCGTCTGCCAATGGGCCGATTCACGCAGCCAGTCAGGATGATTAGCAATAAAACTCCACGTGCGCACCTGCGAAATTCGGTTGGACAGGGTATCCATATCACCATCTGTGCGGTTTAGGGAAGATATTTGTCTTTTAAACCAGTCATTTGGTATACCCCGGCCGTCGCAGATGAATTGAAAAACGGTGCGGATAAGCTCTGCGTGAGCCTGTGGAGAGACCTTCCGGTAGTCGGGAATCCGGCACACATCCCACAGACATTCCACCGCCGACGCGGTTCGGGTCATGGCGCGAATCCCGTCGTCCCGGGCCAGGGTTTCCAAGGCGATGACGTCTTCGGCAAACGGCGCCCGGGTCAATCCGTGCTCCCGCGGTGTGCGTTCGAGACTCGTCTGCAGCATGGCGAGGCTGGAAAAGTCGAGGTCGGGATTGCGCCACTGCAGCACGTAGAACGGGTCAAAGCGGTGCTCCTCGATGGCTTCGATGGTGTCCTCGTCAAAGAACGGGCAGCGGCCCGTCGTGCCGAAGGTACCGTCTTCCAGATGCCGCCCGGCGCGCCCGGCAATCTGTGCCAGCTCCAGCGGATAGAGATTGCGGAAACGGAAGCCGTCGAACTTGCGGTCCCCGGCGAAGGCGACATGGCGGACATCCAGGTTGAGGCCCATGCCGATGGCGTCGGTGGCGACGATGTAATCCACTTCTCCCGACTGGAACAGTTCCACTTGGGCGTTGCGGGTGCGCGGCGACAGGGCGCCCAGCACCACCGCGGCGCCGCCTTTCTGGCGCCGGATCCATTCTGCGGTTTCATAAACATCCTCCACCGAAAACGCCACCACCGCCGAGCGCGGCGGCAGGCGCGACAGTTTGCGCGCGCCGGAATAGGTGAGTTTGGAGAGCCGCGGGCGACTGATGATATGCGAGCCGGGAATCAGCGCCTCCACCAGCGGCGCCATGGCCGAGGAGCCGAGCAGCAGGGTTTCGTCGGTGCCGCGCTGGTTGAGAAGGCGGTCGGTGAACACGTGGCCGCGGTCCAGGTCCGCCGCCAGCTGAATTTCATCCACCGCGACAAACGCCGGTTGCAGATCCCGGGGCATGGCTTCCACCGTGCACACCCAATAGCGGGCGTTATCCGGGCGGATTTTCTCCTCGCCGGTGATGAGCGCCACCCGCGAAACACCCACCTTTTCCGCCACCTTGTGGTAGACCTCGCGGGCAAGCAGCCGCAGCGGCAGGCCGATCATGCCCGACGGATGGGCCACCATGCGCTCGATGGCGTACCAGGTTTTGCCGGTATTGGTGGGGCCGAGAATGGCCGTGACACCACGCGCGCGCAGGTTGGGAGGAAGCGACCGCTGAAACATGAAATCCGGAACGTATGAACTGCAACGCGCCCTTATAGCGCGGAAACGGCAGAAAGGAAATGTGGAGAGGACAGACACAATCGAATCGCTGGGCGGTGCTGCGTCAGCTGCTACGCAAGGCAGATTGAACTGAATAACACTGTGACAGGCCTCCGTTCGCAGTTAAGGTTGGAATCTCGTTGGTGGATATAGTTGGAGCGCTGAATGATGACGCAAAGAATCGTGCTTGGATCTAAAGTTTTGAACAGCGGAGGAGGACAGCAAGTGTATCCTTACTACTTGATCATGATCCATTTTTTAAAAACTCGGGCATGGCCTCGGGGAGTGACCGGATGACGCCGTGCGAGCTTCCGGTCTGTTTTTGGTACTTGAAAAGCCGTTGTTGTATCGGTTCTACGAATCGGGAAAAGAGGATGGCGCCGCGACTTCGAGGTGAAGTGTAGAGCTGGGATGCGGCATTGAATGATAGATATAACCAATTGATTATGATCGATTTTTATAAATTCAGATCTTGTTTGAGGCATAAAAGTGATCTATTGATCCGCGCAGGGGTGATGCTTCATAATGTGAAGCTCATTCTAACAAAACAACAGTATAAAAGCTACATTAAGGAACTATTTCCGATGAAAACATATGATTCTGATGATGAAATACGGAAGGCGGCAGAACGTGGTGATGCAGAAGGACAATTTTATTTAGGTGTCATGTACAACTTGGGTCACGGCGTTGAGAAAAGCCCCTCCAATGCCGCGCACTGGTATCGAGCATCCGCGGAGCAGGGGTTTGCGCGTGCTCAGTATAATCTTGGTGTTATGTATAGCGAAGGTACAGGTGTTACCCAAGATGATGAAGAGGCATTTTCGTGGTATCGCAAGGCTGCGGAACAAGGAGACCCAAGGGCGCAAAACAATCTGGCCGACATGTATTGTAGGGGGAGTGGCGTTCCTCAAGATTATGCCGAAGGAGCTTTGTGGTATCGTAAAGCAGCGAAACAGGGTGTCCGTGAGGCGCAAGATAATCTCGGTGAGATGTATGAGCGAGGTTTGGGTGTCGACCAAGATTATGCCGAGGCGGTGGCATGGTTTCGAAGGGCTGCAAAGAAAGGATTCGCGCCTTCGCAATTCAATCTGGGCGAAATGTATCGTTATGGCAAAGGTGTGGAGCGGGATTGCAGTGAAGCGCTCCGCTGGTACCACAGGGCGGCGAGACAACGTCACTTGGAGGCTCAGTTCAACTTGGGTGTGATGTATCATGATGGCGAAGGAGTACCTCAGGACTACGCCAAAGCCTTGCGTTGGTTTCGCATTGCGGCGAAACGGGGCAATGCGAAGGCCCAGTTTAATTTGGCTACGATGTATATCCGGGCCGAAGGTATTTCCTATAGATCTAATTTGGCTAAGCGTTGGTATCGTGCTGCTGCGGAGCAGGGTTATCTGCAAGCGCAGTTCATTCTTGGTCGCATGTATGGTGAGCCTGATGGATGGGGGTGTGATTATAATGA
>JAISTL010000218.1 GCA_031272615.1 Methylobacteriaceae bacterium
TCATCGGCAAAGCCCGCATGGAAGACTTCGACATGGCGCTGTTCCGGCGCATCCTCGAAGTGAACGCCACCGCCGCAGCGCAGGTGAGCAAGCATTTCATTCCGCTCATCAAGCAGGCCGGCGCCGGCAGCATCATCAATATCTCCTCGGTCCAGGCCTATATCGGCACGCCTGTCTATTCCGCCTACACCGCGTCGAAAGCGGCGATCTGCGGCCTCACCAGGGTGTGGGCGAAGGAACTGGTTGCGGAGAACATCACCGTCAACGCCATCTGCCCGGGGTTTGTCCACACCGACATGTTTGAGAAGTCGGTGGTCCGGCTGGTCGCCGGCGGCATGACCCGGGAAGACGCCATTGCCGATATTGTCAAGGAAAGCCCGCAGAAACGGCCGATTCAGCCTTCGGAAATCGGCGATCTCGCCGTGTTCCTCGCCTCCGGCCTTGCCCGTTCAATGACCGGCCAGAGCCTTCATCTCGACGGCGGCATCGCCGTGCCTTAAGCCCGGCCGCAACGGGGACACATCGTTTTCTCACTGGAAGGAAAAGACCATGAAATACTTTTTGGGCGTCGACGTCGGCAGCAGCGCCATCAAACTCACACTGCTGACGGAAGAAGGCATCATTGTCGCCACGTCGAGCCGGGAATACGAAACCTACTATCCACGTGTCGCCTGGGCGGAACAGGACCCGGAAAGCTGGGTGACGGGGTTTGTCGAATCGTTTCGCGCCCTGGTTAGAAATACCGGCGTGAACCCCAACGAAATCAAGGCGCTGTGCCCGTCGTCGGCGACTCATACCTCGGTGCTCCTGGATGAGGAGTGCAAGCCGGTGCGCCGGGTCATCTTCTGGACGGATCAGCGCTCCGTGGCGGAAACCCAAGCCCTGCAACAGGACTACGGCGATTACATCTTCAACAAATGCTACAACTACCCCGAACCGATGTGGACGCTGCCGCAAATCCAGTGGGTGATGAAGAACGAGCCGGAGATTTACAAGAAAACCAAGCGCATCCTGTTCGCCAAGGATTACATCCGCTATCGCATCTGCCCGGTCTATTGCACCGATTACATCGACGCCCTCGGCTCCATGTTCATGGACGCGGAAACCAGCACATGGGACCCGAAGCTCTGCGCCATGATCGGCTTCAAACCCGAGGACATGCCGAAGATCGTCAAGCCCTCCGACGTCATCGGCACGGTGTGCCCGGAAATGGCCGAACTCACCGGATTGAGCCGGGATACACAAGTTGTGGCCGGGGCCTCGGACACCGCCCTCGAGGTGTTTGCCGCCGGCGCGGTGCGTCCGGGGCAGATGACGGTCAAGATGGCAACGGCGGGGCGCATCTGCGTCATGACCGAAAAAGCCTATCCCAACCGTCTGCTGGTCAACTACCGCTGTGTGGTCGACGGGTTGTGGTACCCCGGAACGGGCACCCGCTCCTGCGCCTCATCCTACCGCTGGTTCAAGGATTCCTTCGGCCAGTATGAGTCCGAACTCAGCAAGAAAAGCGGCGGCAAGGAAAGCTCCTATGACTTTCTCAACAAGGGCGCCGCCGACGTGCCGCTGGGGGCTGAAGGCCTGTTCTTCCATCCCTATCTCCTCGGCGAGTTCGTCCCCTATCGCGACCCGTACCTGCGGGCGAGTTTTGTCGGCGCCAGCATGAAACACGGCAAGGGCCATTTCGTGCGCGCGGTGATGGAAGGGGTCGCCTTCTCACTGTTGGATTGTCTCCATGTCATCCGCGAGCTCAACATGCCGGTCGGCAACGAGCCGGCGCGCGGTCTCGGCGGCGGGGCCCAAAGCCCGATGTGGCGGGGTATTCTCTGTGATGTGCTCGGCCTGCCCATCGCCAAGGCCGAGGTGGATGACTCGTCCTTCGGCGCCGCCATGTTCGCCGCCGTGGCGACCGGCGCCTTCAAGGACCCGGTGGAAGCCGCCGACCGCTGCATCAAGATCAAGGAGATCTCGCAGCCGAACATGGAGAACCACAAGCGCTATCAGGATTACTTTGTTGTGTATAAACAGATTCAGGCGGCGCTTCAGCCGATTTATCATGACCTGCACCGGTTACAGGAGGGATGACGGGGAGTACGGTCACCCTCATGAGACTCGTCGTTCTGGCCAGGCAGGTTCCCGTGAACATCCGGTTCGACCGGATAACCAACACGGTTGTGCGTGAGGAACAGGACCAGCAGACCAACCCGCCGGATTTGGCGGCGCTCTCTCTGGCGCTGGCAATCAAAGACCGGGTGAGCGCGGACCTTGCCGTGCTCACCATGGGCAAACCTTTTGCCGCCAAGCTGTTGCCCGCTGCCGCCGCTCTGGGGGCAGACCGGCTCTATTGCGTCAGTGACCCGGCCTTTGCGCAGTCCGATACTCTGGCGACGGCCAACATCCTGGCCGCCGCGATTCGCCGTATCGGCGGCGCCGACATGATTTTGTGCGGACGCCGCTCCATTGACGGTGAAACCGGGCAGGTCGGGCCGCAGGTTGCGGTGAGGCTGGGGCTGCCGTGTCTCACCGACATCAGCGCCCTCGAGGACGTGACCGAAACGGATATCCGTGTCCGCCGCCGCTTGGAGGACCGCGTCGAGACCTGGCGCGTCGCTTTGCCAAGCCTGCTCACCTGTTGTGACCGCATAGACGGCATCGTCCACCCGCGTATCGCCGGGATTTCCGGTCTGCGCCGCGCCCGCGACATTCCGGTGTCCCTGTTGAGCCGCAAGGACCTGCCGGATCTCGCCGGTTTCGGACCGGGCGGTTCCGGCACCCGTGTAACGGGTTCTGGAGTTGTTGAGCGCTCCACCGTGGTGATGACCGGCGCCGGGCGGGGCGCTGACACCATCGCCGCGGCCATCCGCCGGGAACGGGAGGCAAAAACGCCATGACCGCCGACTCCCCCGCGGAACTTTGGGTTTTGTGCGATGTGCGCGACAAACGCGTTCCGCAAACCTGCCTCGAAGTGCTGGGCGCGGCGGCGCGTCTGGCAAGGGGAAGCGGCGCACCTGTTGCCGCCGTTGTCGCCGACACCGCGGCGCCGGAAGACATCGCCCGGCTTGTTGCCGGCGGCGCCGACAAAGTCTACCGGATGGTTTTTGCCGGCGGGGGGGCTGACGACGCCGCTTTTGCCGCGGCTGTCGCTGGAGCGGCGCGTTGTTTTCTTCCCCACATCATCCTGGCCCCGTCCACCGTGCGCGGGCGCTTTATGGCGGCGCAAACGGCGGCGCACCTCGATGTCGGCCTCATGGCCGATTGTACCGCGCTGACCATCGGCGACGATGGCGTTCTTGCCGGCACCCGTTCGGCGTTCAGCGGAACGATGACCATCACCGTTTCCTGCACACCGCCGCGTCCGCACATGGCGACCCTGCGGCCCGGCGCGTTCGAGCCGTTGCCGCCGAGCCATTTCCATTCGGCCGAAACGATTGATTTCACGCCGCAACCGGCGGCCTGCGGCGGTCTCGAACTGCTTGCCGCCGAATTGATGCCGCCGGGGCGTAAAACGCTCCACGACGCCGATATCATCCTCAGCGGCGGCATGGGTCTCGGGTCAAAAGAAGAGTTCGCCAAGCTGGCGCGTCTGGCGGAGATGACCGGCGCGGCGCCCGGCGCGTCACGGGCGGCGGTCAACGCCGGGTTCGCGCCCTATTGCCATCAGGTCGGCATGACCGGAACCATCGTCCGTCCGCGGCTCTATGTCGCCTTCGGCATTTCCGGCGCGCCGCAGCACTTGGCGGGGATGGCGTCGTCCGGCCGCATCATTGCCGTCAACATTGACAAAAAGGCG
>JAISTL010000283.1 GCA_031272615.1 Methylobacteriaceae bacterium
GAAAGAGGTTATCGGCGGCCGCTTCGGCCCCGGCGGCGCCCATATCCGGCTGGAGAAACCGCGCCGCGTCGGCGTTCTGGCCGGCGGCCTCAGTGACGGTGTCAGCCTGCACCAAGCTGGCGGCAGCGTGCTGATCCGCGGAAAAAGGGTGCCGGTGCTGGGCCCCGTCTTTCTGGAGCACACCAGCGTGGACCTCGACGCCTGTCCCGAGGCCGCCGCCGGCGACGAGGCGCTGATCCTCGGGCGTCAGGGACATGAGGAAATCGGCCTCGAGGAGTTGCTGCAGCGCTGGAACCGCACCCTGGAGGAGTTCTGGACGGCGCTGCCGGCAGGCCTGACCCGGGTCTACTTCGAGAACGGCGCCCCCGTTGCCGTCGGCCGCGGCGAACAGGTGGAGTGGCTTGAACGCGCCGCGCCGTCGGAGAACGGCAAAACCTTGCGCCGCATGTGAGTCGCGCCGCGACTCAGTATGTTCGCCGGGGAGGGGACGGCGCCCCCCGCCGGGGTGAACCCTGTTGTTCGCCTTCGATTCACGTGTCCGTTCCGGTCCCGCCATGGGCACCGTCAGTGTGTCGTTTGTTCCCGGGCATCCGCGGTAACCATTTATGAAATAGTTGAATTGCAACGTATTGACCCCATCGCAAATTTTGTTCTCATAATACCTTGACATGATGGAACGTTACATGTACACACGCTGACGGACGGGGTGGTAGTCGACAAGTAAGGGGTACCCTGATGGAGTGTGTTCTCAGGAATAAACGGCATGAAACCTTCTGCTGGTTGATGGCCGGCGGAACGATGGACCCTGTCGAAGCCTTCCGCAAGGCGGGTTACAAAGGCGGGTTGGGTTGGCTGTGGCGGTTGCTCAACCGCGAGGATATCGGCCGCCGTCTCATCGAAATCGGCGGTCTGCTGAAGCGTCTGCTGATTGTTCCGCTCCGCGCCGGCGCCGACAGGGCGGTCGAGTCGGTTCGCGCCGTCGTGGATGCTGCGCAAAACCTGTTGAAGGGCGGGAGTCGCGCTGTCGAAACGTTGGGGCCGGCCGTTGTCGGAGTTGCGGAGCGTCCGGAACTTTCTTTCTGCACGGCGCCGATGAACCCCCGGGTGAACCGCCGGGCGCTTTCCGCCGTGTCCCTTGCGCTTTCAAGCATTTCGGCGGAACAGGGGACATCGGTTGACCTGAAGTCCGTGCCGGAAAAATCCGTCAATCAGCACTATCAGGACAAGCTGAAGCGCCGGGCCGAACGCGCCCGCAAGGGCGGGCAGCTGATGTCGCAAAAGGCCTAGGGGCGGGTTGCCGGTGGGGAGGGTGTGAGCCGGTTTCCGATGCCGTTTCGGCTCTGCGCAAACCGGAAAGATATCGTTTTGCGCCGGTGAAACCGGCCGCAGCGCAAAAGAAAGGGTGGACACACGCCGGAATCCGGCGGACTCCCGCGGCGCAATGATATCGGTTCAAAGGAAAATATGATAGTGTCCTGTCGTTCGTTGGAATCATGTAGGTCTGGTGTGCGAACCACCGGGTATGATATGACAACCGTGCTCCCGAGGGGGGAGTCGGAAGAGTGAACAGGAACTGAAAAGAAAACATGACTCGCACCCCCAAAAAACTGTCACGCGTCGTGCTGCGCGGGTTTCGATCCATTCGCGAGTGTGATGTGGAATTGAAAGCGCTGAATGTACTGATCGGAGGAAACGGCGCAGGAAAATCCAACTTTTTGAGATTTTTCAGCCTTGTCCGGGAACTCATGGAAGACGGTGGCCGGAAATATATCGACGATCACGGCGGCATGGATGAATTGCTTCATTATGACCGGGAAAGCGCGCCGGAAATCAGTGCGGAACTCCATTTCGACACCTATGGTTACGCGTTCAGCGTGTTGCCTGACGCGGAAGGCCGTATGGACATCGACGGGGAGTTTTTCGGCGCCGCCCGTGCCGAAGACTATGTCAGACAGGTGACGCAAAACTGGAGTGTGTACCATTTCCCTGCCGTCACAATGATAAAGCAGCGAACCGCCCATGTTGACGACAACTATTTCCTGCATTGGGACGGCGACAATCTGGCGGCCATCCTGTTTTATGTCAAACAGCGGCATGGCGCGCACTACCGGCGTATCATCCAGACCCTGCGGTCAGTCCTTCCGTTCTTCAACGATTTTGTGCTGCGTCCGCATGCCGACGGCATCACCCGGAGTGAATTGGAATGGATGGAACACGGCGCGGAAAAGCCCTTGAAGGCTCTTCAGCTCTCCGATGCCACCATCCGGTTCATGTGTCTGGTGACCCTGATCCTGCAGCCGGAATCGCTGCAGCCGGACACGATTTTGATAGACGAACCGGAACTCGGGTTGCATCCTTTCGCCGTCAGCGTGCTCGGGGAGTTGTTGCGCGCCGCCTCGAAAACCCGGCAGGTGATTATTTCGACCCAGTCCGTCGATCTGCTGAACGAGTTCGAAGCCGACGACATCATCGTGGTGGACCGTGCGGTGGGGGTGACGAACCTGCGTCGTTTGGATGTCGACGCCCTGAAACCGCAACTCGAGGAATACTCGTTGGGCGAACTGTGGCTGAACAACAGCCTGGGCGGGCTGCCCTCACGCTGAAGCGGGTGAGCGCCGGCGGACACATTGAGGCATGGCGCCGGTTCCGCGAAGCTGCGAACCGGACGGGAAAACACCGCAGATGTTCCGCATCGGCTGTGGAGCGGTTGGAATTCGGGGAAGGATACCGGGCGGCCGGTGAAAGGAGCCTTTTCAAATGACATCATCCACCACATTTGAAGATACACTGAAATCCGCAGAAGCCGGTGATCCTGAGGCTCAATACACTCTGGGCCGGATGTATCGCGGTGGTGACGGTGTACCCCGGGATAACGGCGAAGCGTTACGCTGGTTCCGAAAGGCGGCGGAACAGGGTCATCCCGATGCGCAGTATAGTCTTGCTGAGATGTATTCCAATGGAGCCGGCGTGGGAGAGGACAAGACCCAAGCGTTTTTCTGGTATCTCAAGGCGGCGGA
>JAISTL010000293.1 GCA_031272615.1 Methylobacteriaceae bacterium
GCCGCTCTTCGTCGAGAGGAAGACCTCTGAGGAAAACCGTCTTTTTTTGAATACTGTGCCCTGCGTGCAACACCCTGGCCCCGTTCCACATCGGTTTCGGTCTGTGACGGACCTGTGAATGCCGGGGCGCCGCCGCCCCCGCCTTCGTCCAAGGGGCGGCCCGGACATGCGCGCGATAAATCCTCAAGACCGCGCCAGTTGACGCAGAACATACTGCAGAATACCGCCGTTGCGGAAGTATTCCATCTCGTCGAGGGTGTCGATACGGCTCAGCACGTCGATGGTCCGGCGGGCGCCGGCGGCATCGGCAATCTCAACGGCGACGGTTTGGCGCGGCTTGAACTCCTCTGACCCGATACCGCGGATGGTGAGGGTCTCCCGCCCGGTGAGTCCCAGGCTCTGCCAGGTATCGCCGTTGATGAAGGTCAGCGGCAGAATCCCCATGCCGATGAGATTGGAGCGGTGGATGCGCTCGAAGCTTTCGGCGATGACGGCGCGCACGCCCAGCAAAAACGGACCTTTCGCCGCCCAGTCCCGGGAGGAGCCGGAGCCGTATTCCTTGCCGGCCAGCACCACCAGCGGCGTTCCCGTCTGTTTGTAGCGCTCCGCGGCGTCGAAAATCGTCATTTCGGCGCCGTCGGGGTAATGGATGGTGAAGCCGCCCTCCTTGACGACGCCCGAGGCATCGCGCACCATCTGGTTCTTGATGCGGATGTTGGCGAAGGTGCCGCGCTCCAGCACCTCATGGTTGCCGCGCCGGGTTCCGTACTGGTTGAAATCCGCCACCGCCACGCCGTGTTCCGTCAGATATCTGCCGGCGGGGGAGGCGGCGCGGATATTGCCGGCGGGCGAGATGTGATCGGTGGTGATGGAATCGAGAAACAGGCCGAGAATGCGGGCGTCAACGATATCGGAAACCGGGGCGGGCGTAAGGGTGATGCCGTCGAAATAGGGCGGATTGCGCACATAAGTCGACGTGTCGTCCCAGGCGTAGGTCTGCCCTTCGGGGGCGTTGACGTCCCGCCAGCGCTCATCGCCGGTGAAGACATCGGCATACCGCTCCCGGAACAACGCGGAGGTGACGGTTTTGCCGGCAACCTCGCGGATTTCCGCGGCGGACGGCCAGATATCCCGCAAATATACCGGGTTGCCATCAAGGTCGACCCCCAGCGCTTCGGTGGTGATATCCACCTGCAACGAACCGGCCAGGGCGTAGGCCACCACCAGCGGCGGCGACGCCAGATAATTGGCGCGCACATCCGGGTTGACGCGTCCTTCGAAATTGCGGTTTCCCGAAAGCACCGCACAAACCACCAGATCGTTTTCCTGGACGGATTTGGCGACATCCTCCAGCAGCGGGCCGGAATTGCCGATGCAGGTGGTGCAGCCGAAGCCGACGATGTTGAAGCCGAGGGCGTCGAGACTCTCCTGCAGGCCCGCCTGCTTCAGGTAACCCTCGACAACCCGCGAACCCGGCGCCAGGGAGGTCTTGACCCACGGCTTGGTTTTCAGGCCCTTCTTCACGGCGTTTCGCGCCAGCAGCCCGGCGGCGATCAGCACGCTGGGGTTGGAGGTGTTGGTGCAGGAGGTGATGGCGGCGATGGCAACAGTGCCGTGGCCCACCGTGTAATTCGCGCCCGTGACAGGGACCACCCTCGCGAGCTCGGCAGCCTTGTTGAACTCCTTGCCGAGCGCGTCGGCGAAGGCGGTTTTGGCATCGGCGAGGAGGATTTTGTCCTGCGGCCGCTTCGGCCCGGAAATCGACGGTTTGACGTCGGCCAGGTCCAGTTCCAGCACGTCGGTATAGCGGGAGCGGTCCCCCTCGTCGGCGTCGTCCCGCCACATGCCCTGGGCGCGGGCATAGGCTTCCACCAGGGCGACGCGCTCGGGCGAACGGTTGGTGGTGGCGAGATATTCGATGGTTCTGGCGTCGATGGGGAATATGCCGCAGGTGGCGCCGTATTCCGGAGCCATGTTGCCGATGGTGGCGCGGTCGGCCACCGGCATGTCGGTGAGCCCCGGGCCGAAGAACTCGACAAACTTGCCGACCACGCCGCGCCGGCGCAGCATGCGGGTGACGGTCAGCACCATGTCGGTGGCGGTGACGCCTTCCTTCAGTTTGCCGGAAATGTAAAAGCCGACGACCTCGGGAATCAGCATGGAGACCGGCTGCCCGAGCATCACCGCCTCGGCCTCGATGCCGCCCACACCCCAGCCCAGCACCGAGACGCCGTTGACCATGGTGGTGTGTGAATCGGTGCCGACCACCGTGTCCGGATAGGCCATCTCGCCGTCGGCTTCCTGTTTCGTCCACACCGTTTGCGACAGAAACTCCAGGTTCACCTGATGGCAGATGCCGGTTCCCGGCGGCACCACCGAGAAATTGTCGAAGGCCTTCTGGCCCCACTTGAGAAAGCGGTAGCGCTCGCCGTTGCGCCGGTATTCCTGTTCGACGTTGTAGGCGAAGGATTGGGCGGTGCCGAAGGCGTCGACGATCACCGAGTGGTCAATCACCAGGTCGACAGGAACCAGCGGATTGATTTTCTGCGGGTCTTTGCCCAGCGCGGTCATGGCGTCGCGCATGGCGGCGAGGTCGACAATCCCGGGAACGCCGGTGAAATCCTGCATGAGAACCCGGGCCGGACGATAGGCGATTTCCTTCCCGGCCTTGCCCTTGGATTTGGCGAAATCGGCGACGGCGAGAATATCCGCGCGGGTGACCGAACGGCCGTCCTCATGGCGCAACAGGTTTTCCAGAAGCAGTTTGATGGAAAACGGCAGCGCGTCGATACCGGCAAGGCCGTTTTTCCCGGCCTCGGGCAATGAATAATAGATATAGTCCCGGGTGCCGACTTTCAGGACGCGGCGTGACTTAAAGCTGTCTTGAGACATGAAACAATCCTCACAAGCATGATGGGCCCGGACACGGCGTGTCGCGCGCGGGCTGAAGTGACGTCACCGTCCCGGGAGCGCCCGGAAAAAGGGATATACAAAGAGGCAAAGCCGGAAAAGACCGCCTCAACGGCGTCGGTAATGGTTCATATTAACGGAACAACCGCCGTTCGCCAAATGATTCTTGAATTGGAACAAGTCTGAATGTCAGCGTCTCTCGGCCGTGATGATTCCGCCGAGAACCAGCAACAATCCCAACAAATGGTAATATTCAAAAGATTCGCCCGGCGCGACGGCGGCCATCAGCGTGCCGAACACCGGAATCAGGTTGATGAACAATCCGGCACGGGACGGGCCGATGAGCTCGACGCCGCGGATGTAGAACACCTGAGACAGCAGCGTCGGAAACAGCGCCACATAGAGCAGCACCAGCCACCCCTGGAACGTCGGAATGAAGAATTCGCCGCGGGCGATTTCCACCCCCACCAGCACCAGGGAAATGAGGAAGGCCGGCAGACACAGGGCGCAGAAGAACGCCAGCCCCTTGAGCGGCGGCCGGTTGCGCAGGCCCAAGGTATAAACGGCGTAAAAGGTGGAGGCCATCACCATCCAGATATCGCCGAAGGCGAAGCTCATGGTTTTGAGATTGATGTAGTCGCCCTTGACGCCGATGACGACGACGCCGGTGAACGCGGTGATGAGCCCGATAATCTGACTGCCGGTTATCCGCGTGTGATAGACGATGAACGCGCCGAGCATCACCACGGCGGGAGTGATGCCCTGAATGATCGACATGTTGGCGGCGCCGGTGGAATAGGCGGCGAGATAGATGAGATAGGAAAACCCGGTGAGGCCGGTGGCCGCCATCCACGACAGCTTGAAGGAGAGCGGCCGGATCTGCGGCCACACGGCGGCAATCTCTCTTCTGGTCAGAGGGTAGAGAACGAGGAACCCCACCAGCCAGCGCAGCGATGTCAGCAGAATCGGTGAAATATGCCCGACGGCGTAGCGCCCGGCGATGGTGTTGCCGGCCCAGAACCAGGTGGCGACAATCAGCACGAAATACGCGTTGCCGTATATCTTCTGCCCGAGACGCGTCATCATGGCGAACACCGCTCTTCCAACTCATGCCCTCAGAATTCCGGCAACCGCCGTTTCAACGCCGCAATCAGCGGCCGGTCGGCCGGCGGCACGGCAAAGCCGTCCAACGCCGCCGCCTCCACCCAGGCCAGCGCCTGATGTTCCAGCGCCTGAACCGTTCCCTGCCACTCGCGGCAACCGAACAGCGGCATCAGCAGATGAAAGGTTTCATAGCGATGGCTGGTGAAGGCGATGGGGAACAGGGCGCCGGCATCCACCGAAATCGCCAGTTCCTCCTTCAGTTCACGAACAAGCGCCTGCTCGGGGCTTTCATCCGCTTCCATCTTGCCGCCGGGAAACTCCCACAAGCCGGCCAGGGATTTGCCCTTGGGCCGCTGCGCCAGCAACACCCGGTCATGCGGGTCGATGAGCGCCGCGGCCGCCACCAGCAACAGGGGCATCGTCAGGGCTTCGCCGGTTCGGACGCCGCCGGTTCGGACGCTGCCGGAGCGGCGGACGCCGCCGGGCTCGCGGACGCCGCGGCCGCAGGAGACTCTTCCGGCAGCGGAGCCGGGACCTTCAGGTCCGGCGCCGGCTCCGGTTTGGGCTGATCCAGCCGCTCGACCTTCAGCGTCTCGCGGATTTCCTTGGAGATTTCCTGCTGCGCCAGCCGGGACTGATAGGCCTCCAGCTGAGACTTGATTTCCTCGAATGTCGGGGGCTGTTTCGGGCGCTTGTCCTGAAGCAGAATCACATGCCAGCCGAAGGACGTCTTGACCGGCGCGGAGGTTTTGCCGACTTCCATGGCAAACGCCGCATCGGCGAATTCCGGCACCATGCGTTCCCTGGTGAAATAGCCCAGCTCCCCGCCGTTCATGGCGGCGGTCGGGTCGGTGCTGACTTCCTTGGCAATCGCGCTGAAATCCTCTCCGGCGGCCAGCCGTTCCACCACCTTCTTGGCCTCCTCTTCGGTTTTCACCAGAATGTGGCTGGCGCGGATCTCTTCCTCCGGCTTCAGCTGGGCAACCAGTGTATCGTAAAGTTTTTTCAGGGCCTCGTCCGTCACCCGTTTCTTCAGCTCGCTCTGCAGGTATTCGTCAGACAGCGTCTTGGTGATGGCGTATTCCGCCAGTCTTTTGTATTCCTCGCTCTGGTCCAGCTTTTCCCGTTGGGCCAGCACCGCCATGGATTTGAGGTCAATGAGAACATTGACGATCAATTCGTATTTCTGCTGCTCGGGCACATCTTTCAGGTCAAAAGCGGCGTCTTTCGCCATCATCTCGACATCGCCCTGAGTCACGGTGAACCCGTCGCCCTTGGCAATCACCGTTGCCGGATCTTTGGCGGCGGGGGCCGCGGTTTCAGCCGCCGCCGGAGAGGCGGGCGCGGGAGTCTGCGCTGAAAGCGGGCTTGCGAAAAGGGCGAGTGCCACGGCGCCGCCCATCAGGCCGTGGGCGAAAGACAAGCGTTTGGAAGAAAGAAGCATGGAATTATCCCATCTGTAACATAAAAAGCAGGTAAGGCGTCCGGCCGACTCACCGGCCGCCGCTTCGGTTCGTTTGAGCTGTACATAAAGAATAGTTGCGTTCAGGGCAAAGGTTTTATTCATTCCCGCCGTCGTTCCGGGGCTTTTCCCCGGGGTCGAAATCCGCTAAAACAGGGTTCGAAGCAAGGAGAGCCGTCATGCCGTCCACCCCCACCCGGAAGCCCGCCGCGGTTCGAACCCAGCCGGGTGAAGGAATCGTCAGCGCCTCCCATTGGGGGGTGTTTCGCGGCGCCGTGGAAAACGGCAGGGTTGTCGCCCTCAATCCCTTCGAGCGCGACTCGTTTCCCAGCCCGTGCCTGCCCGGGATTCTCGATGTCGCGCACTCCCCCACCCGCATCCGCGCTCCGGTGGTGCGCGCCGGATATCTGGAACACGGTCCCGGGTCGGACCGGTCTCGACGCGGCGCTGAAGAATTCGTCCGCGTCAGCTGGGACGAAGCGCTGGACCTCGTGACCCGCGACATCCGCCGGGTCCTGGACCTCCACGGCGGCTCGGCGGTGTTCGCCGGGTCCTACGGCTGGAAATCCACCGGCAAGGTGCATATGCCCCAGCCGCTGCTCAAGCGCTGGCTCAACCTGTTCAACAAGGGTTATGTCGATTCCCTCGGCTCCTATTCCACGGCGGGAATCCGCGCCATCATGCCCTATGTCACCGGCACCGGCGAGATCGACGAACCGCAGACCTCGTGGAGCGTCATCGCCCGGCATTCCGACGTGGTGGTGCTGTGGGGCGCCGACCTGCTGATTACCAACCAGATCGGCTGGACGGTTCCGGATCATTTTTGTTATGCCGGCATCGAGCTGCTGAAAGCGGCGAACAAACGCGTCATCGTCATCGACCCGGTGCGTACCCCCTGCGTCGACTATTTTCAGGCTGAATGGATCGGCGTGCGCCCCCACACCGACGTGGCGCTGATGCTCGGCATCGCCCACACTCTGGTGGCGGAAAGCCTTTATGACAAAGAGTTTCTCGCCCGCTGCACCACCGGGTTCGAGCGGTTTCTGCCCTATCTCACCGGAGAGAGCGACGGCACGCCGAAATCCGCCGATTGGGCGGCGGGCATCTGTGACCTGCCGGCGGAGCTCATCCGGTCGCTCGCCCGGCTGTTCGCCTCACGGCGCACCATGCTGCTCGCCGGCTGGGCGATGCAGCGCCAGCACCACGGCGAACAGCCGCACTGGATGCTGGTGACGCTTTCGGCCATGCTCGGGCACATCGGCCTGCCCGGCGGCGGCTTCGGCTTCACCCACCATTACGGCGGCGTCGGCGTCAGCCGGACCCGCTCTCCGGTACTGCCCGGACTCCCCAAGGGCGACGACTCCGCCCGCCGCACCTGGCCGCAAAGCGCCGGCTCCCCGGCGATTCCCGTCGCCCGCATCGTCGACATGCTGGAGCACCCGGGCAAAACCATCGATTACGACGGTAAAAAAATCGTCTATCCCGACGTGCGCTTCATCTATTGGGCCGGCGGCAACCCCCTCTCCCACCATCAGGACCGCAACCGTCAACTCAGGGCCTGGCGCAAGGTGGAAACCTTTGTCGTGCAGGATATCCAGTGGACCGCCACCGCCCGCCACGCCGACATCGTTCTGCCCGCCGCCACGGCGCTGGAGCGCGACGATATCGAGCAATGGGGCAACGGCGTGTATCTGCGCGGCATCGTCGCCCAGAAAAAGATGATGGAACCGCTCTACGACAGCAAAACCGACTATGACATTTTCCGGCTGCTGGCGGCGCGCATCGGCCGGGAGCAGGACTTCACCGAAGGCCGTGACGCGCTGGGCTGGGCGCGGGCGCTTTACGACTCGTCCAGGGCGCGCGCCGCCGCGGACGGTGTGGACATGCCGACGTTCGAGGAGTTCTGGGACAGGGGCCATGTGGAATTCGAGCCGCTCCCCGAAAGCCTGGACTATGTTCGCTATGCCGGGTTCCGGGCCGACCCTTCCGGCTCGCCGCTGCCGACGCCCTCGGGCAAATTCGAGATTTACTCCGAAACCATCGCCCGCATGGGCTATGCCGATTGTCCGCCCCATCCGATGTGGCTGGAACCGCTGGAGCGCGCCGGCTCCCCGGCCGATGCCGCATACCCGCTGCACATCGTCAGCAAGCATATGGTGTGGCGGCTCCACTCGCAGCTCAGCGGCACGGTTCTGCGGCAGAACTACACCGTGGGCGGCCGCGCCGCCATTGTGCTCCACCCGGAGGACGCCGCCCGCCGCGGCATCCGGTCCGGCGACACGGTGCGGGTGTTCAACGCGCGCGGCGCCGTGCTCGGCGGCGCCGTCGTCGCCGAAACCGTGCGTCGCGGCGCCATTGTCTGCGACGAGGGCAACTGGTATGACCCCGCGGCGCCGGGAACCGACGGAACCTTTTGCAAATTCGGCGACCCCAATGTGCTGACGCCGGATATCGGCACCTCAGGCCTCGGCCAGGGGAACTGCGGCCATACCGGGGTTGTCGAAGTGGAGAAATACCTCGGCGAAGCGCCGCCGGTGACGGTGTTCGCCCCTCCGGCCATCCGCGAACGGGGGGAACCGCCGGCGGTATAAAAGGGGGAAACGGTTGAACGGCAGTTATTCTGTGTGGCACGTTCACGGATTTGCGCTTATCATCCTTTCTGCAGCCGGATGGAGCGATTCGAGTCGCCTGCCTCCGGATGTGGTGTGTGTTGTTCACTGAGGTGAAAGGATAGCTGATGCCTACTTCGTCTTTCAACGATATTGTCCAGAACATTCTTGAGCAGGGGTGGGCCATGCTCGGCCGCCCGAGTTTGCACAACGCCAATCTGGAACAGTTGAGTGAAGACCTTCTTTCCGGAAAGGGCGAGGCCTCGGGCGTGGCGATGGCCCGGTTGATTCTCGATGCCTGGGAGGCGAGCCCGCCGGAAAAACGCCTGAAATACCTGGAAAACCTGGCCCATGACTTCGGACCGGACCGTGAGCGGGTGGAAAAGGCCGTCGCCCGCTACAACGAAAACCCCGAGGAAAAAAGCCTGTGGGCGTTGTATCAGGCTGCGGAGCCGCGCCGGCAGGAACTGTTCCGGCGCTTCAACCTGGCGCCGGGCGGAACCGGCGCCATGGTCAACATCCGCGCCGAACTGTTGGACTATCTCAAGGAAAAGCCGTTCCTGAAGGCGGTGGATTCAGACCTGATGCATCTCTTCTCCTCGTGGTTCAACCGCGGTTTCCTGGAGGTGCGCACCCTCAACTGGGACACTCCGGCCAGCGTGCTGGAAAAGCTCATCCGCTATGAGGCCGTGCATCAAATCGGCGGCTGGGACGATCTCAGGCGTCGCCTCGAGCCGTCGGACCGCAGGATTTTCGCCTTCTTCCATCCGCGCCTGGCCGATGTGCCGCTGATTTTCGTCGAGGTGGCGCTCACCAAGGACATCCCCGATGAAATCGTGCCGATTCTTTCAGACAACCGCACCATTCTGCCGGCGCAGGAGGCCACCACCGCGGTGTTCTATTCCATTTCCAACACCCAGAAGGGCTTGGCCGGCGTGTCCTTCGGCAACTTCCTCATCAAGCAGGTCGCCGAGGATTTACGCCGGGAACTGCCGAACCTGAAGAATTTCGTCACCCTGTCGCCGGCGCCGTCGTTCGCCTCCTGGCTCAAAAAGGAGCGGGCGGCCGAAGTTCCGGCGGTGCTCGGCGGCAAGCTGAAAAAGCAGCTGGAAATTCTCGACCAGGAAGACTGGGCGACCGACGACAAAAAGAAGGCGGCGGCGCGCAAGGCGCTGCTCCCGGCCGCCGCCGGCTATTACCTGCGCGCCCGCACGCCGGGGGACCGGCCCATTGACCCGGTGGCGCGCTTCCACCTGAGGAACGGCGCCCGGCTGGAGCGCATCAACTTCCTCGGCAACCCGACGCCGGCGGGCATGAAGCAATCCTACGGCATCATGGTGAATTACCTCTATGACCTGGGGGATATCGAGAAGAACCACGAGGCCTTCGCCGTATCCGGCAAGGTTGTCGCCTCCGGCCCGGTGGCCAAGGCCGCCTCCGGCATCGAAAAATACCCGGCCGGGCGTCGGCAGCGACGCCCGGCCGCAACGACCGTCGCCCGTGTTTCGAAACCAGTGTTTCAGGAGGCTTCCATGACCATTCTCATCGCCACGTCCTACAAGCCCGTCGAATGGGTCGAACACTTCAAAACCCTGTTTCCTGACCGCAACATCGTGACATTGGGGGAACCCTTTGACCGGCGCTCCGTGCATTATGCCATCGTCTGGAATCAGCCGGAAGGCAGTCTCTCCGGGCTGCCCAATCTGGCGGCGGTGTTTTCGGTGGGCGCCGGAATCGACCATATCACGCGGGATTCCCGGCTCCCCGACGTGCCGGTTATCCGCGTCATCAACCCCAATCTGACGGTGCGCATGGGGGAATATGTGGTTTTGCATTGCCTGAGATATCTGCGCGCCGTTGACTATTTCGCCCAATGCCAGAGGGAGAAACGCTGGGCGTCCAAACCGGGCGCGCCCTATTCCGGCGATGTGCGCGTCGGCATCATGGGGTACGGCGTTCTCGGCGCCGATGCGGGGGCGAAGCTGAAGATGATCGGCTTCAATGTGGCCGGCTGGACCCGCTCCCGCCACGAACCGGTGGAGTGCGTGGCGCTGTTCTCCGGTCATGACGGCCTGGACGCGTTTCTGGCGCGCACCGACATTCTGGTGTGCCTGCTGCCGCTGACCGAGGAGACCCGCGGCATTCTCAACCTCGAACTGTTCGGCAAACTGGCGAAAGACGGCGTGCTCGGCGGCCCGTTCCTCATCAACTGCGGCCGCGGGCACTCCCAGGTGGAAGCCGATATCGTCACCGCCCTCGATACCGGCGTGCTGCAGGGCGCGACGCTGGATGTGTTTGAAACCGAGCCGCTGCCGCAGGACTCGCCGTTGTGGGAGCACCCCAAGGTGACGATCACGCCCCATGTCGCCGCCTTCAGCAGCCGGGAGCACATCAGCAAAAGCATTGCCGAAGGAATCCGCCGGATCGAGCGGGGCGAACTCCCGGAGGGGCTGGTCGACATGCGGCGCGGATATTGAGGCCGGTCCCCAAGGCGGCGGTCACTGCTGCCAGTTGCGCAGCGCCTCCTCGAAAATACGCTCGCCCTCCGGGCCTTTGTCGAAGGCGATCATGGCGTCCTGGTTGGTGTCGTATTTGATGAAGATGCGGAACCATGACAGCCGCTTGAACCGCTCGATATTATCCGGCGGGTTTGTCAGCAGCGCGAAGACAAAGCGGTTGGTGCGCAGCTTGTTGACCGCTCCCTGAAGCTCCATCTGCGGTTTGTCCTGCCCGGCCATCATGAAGACGGAGGAATGCAGGGTGTCGACAACTCTGGCATTGGGCGACGACAGCCCCGAGAAGCTGAACAGCATGGTCAGCGCCGCCGGAAGCGACGGATCGCTGATTTTGTTGATCTGGATGTCGAGGGCGAGGTCCGCCTCGGAAAACTGCGCCTTGCCGATGATCACGCTCTCGGTTTCGCCCTGGGAGTTCTTGCGGTTGTCCAGGCGCCAGACGATGTTGCCGGGGGTGCGCTTGTGATCGTTCGGGGCCGGCAGCGCCAGGGTTTCCACGATGAACGCCCGCTGCTCGATGTCACCGGCGTCGGGCGCGGTTTCGGCGGTTTCCGTCACCGGCGGGCCGCCGAGGCGTTCATTGGATTTGGGCGGCAGGCCGCCGGGCAGCGGCGAACCGGTTCCGCCGCCGATGTCGGTGGAGCTGTTCACCTCGCCGGTAATGACATTGACAGGCTTGATGAAGCCGAAGGGATGCCCGGTGAGGCGGAGAAACAGCGCCAGGATTGCCACGACGACAATCAGCGACGCCGCCACCGACAACACCACCATCCGCCGTTTCCGGTTGGTGATTTCCTCGCGGGGCGGCTGCACGGCGATGCGCGGGCGGATATCCTTGGACGTATCGCGTTCCGGCTCCGCTCCCGGCGGCGGTGGATACCCGACCGGATAATCCGCCGCAGGGAAGGCGGCGGGATAGTCCGCATAAGCCGGTTGTTCCGGCGGATAATAGGGCTGGGGCTCATACGGCTGCGGTTCCGGCGGGTAGGCCTGCGGCTCCCCGGGGTAACGCGGCGGGTCGTAGGGGGCCGGGGGAACATACCCCGCCGGGTTATCGGCGTAATAGCCCGGCTGAGCGCTGAGCGCGTCGTAGCCCGTTTGGGGCGCGCTCTCCACATACATCGCCTGATACTGCTGTTCGACGGCCAGAACCGCGTCATCCAGGGCCTGACATTCGCGCAGGATATCGGTTTCCGACAGCGGCGGCTGGGCGGAGCGCAACTGGGTCAGCAGCGCCGCCTGGACTTTCTCGTAAACCTTCCGGCGGGTTTCCGGGCGCGGATTGGCGATGTTTTCCAAGGCGCGCACCAGAAGGGGATAATAGTCGGCCATAAACGGTTAACCCTTGTCGTCGTCAACGCGGCGTTCCGGAAAAACGATTCGCTCGCGTCGAACGAACCGTACCCCTGATGGGCGCGTCAATCAACGGCTTTTCGCCGCGCTCGACGATACTGTCCGGCGGCTGTCAGTCAAACGGATTCTTCACCAGAATCGTGTCGTCGCGTTCGGGCGAGGTGGAAACCAGCGCCACTTCGGCGTCAATCAGCTTCTCCAGATATTTCACATAGCGCACCGCCTGGGGCGGCAAATCGCTCCACGAACGGGCGCCGCGGGTCGAGTCGCTCCAGCCTTCGAACTCCTCGTAGATCGGCTCCAGTTCGGCCTGGGCCTCCTGCAGGGCCGGCATGTAATCCAGCTTGTGCGCGCCGAGTTTGTAACCGACGCCGATGCGGATGGTCTTGAAGCCGTCGAGCACGTCGAGCTTGGTGAGGGCAATGCCTTTGATGCCGCCGGTTCTCACCGTCTGGCGCACCAGGGCGGCGTCAAACCAGCCGCAGCGGCGCTTGCGCCCCGTCACCGTGCCGAATTCGTTGCCGCGTTGGCCGATGAGGTCGCCGATGTCGTCTTTCAGCTCGGTGGGGAACGGCCCTTCGCCCACCCGGGTGGTATAGGCCTTGACGATGCCGATGACATAACCGACGTCGCCGGGGCCCATGCCCGAACCCGCCGCCGCCTGCCCCGCCACGGTGTTGGACGAGGTGACGAACGGATAGGTGCCGTGGTCGATATCCAGCAGCGCGCCTTGGGCGCCCTCGAAGAGAATCTTCTTGCCCATCTTCTGCAGAAGCGACAGCAGCCGCCAGGCCGGTTCCATGTACGGCAGCACCTTCGGCGCGACGGTGGTGAGTTCCTCCAGGATGGCCGCGGGGGAGATTTCCTCCAGATTGAGGCCGCGGCGGATGGCGTTGTGATGGGCCAGCAGCCTGTCGATTTTGGCCGGAAGCGTATCGGGGCTCGCCAGGTCCATCACCCGGACGGCGCGCCGCCCCACCTTGTCCTCGTAGGCCGGGCCGATGCCGCGGCCGGTGGTGCCGATTTTGGTGCCCGAGGCGACTCCGCTTTCCCTGAGACCATCGAGATCCCGGTGCAGCGACAGAATCAGCGAGGTGTTCTCGGCAATGCGCAGGTTGTCGCGGGAAACCTTGATTCCCTGGCTCTCCAGCTTGTCGATTTCCCTGACCAGCGCATACGGGTCCAGCACGACGCCGTTGCCGATGACCCCGAGCTTGCCCGGCCGGACCACGCCCGAGGGCAACAGCGACAGCTTGTAGGTGTTATCGCCGATCACCAGCGTATGGCCGGCGTTGTGCCCGCCCTGGAAGCGCACCACCACATCCGCCTGCTCCGACAGCCAGTCGACAATCTTGCCCTTGCCTTCATCGCCCCATTGGGCCCCGACAACCACCACATTACTCATGTTGGACACCCCAGCTTCACGTGTTCACGCCGCACAAAGCCGAGTCATACCCTGAAAACCGTTTGAGGGAAACAGCAATGTGGCTGAATAGTAAAAATGTCTGAGGGAGGTTTGGTGGACTTGGTGGACTTGGTGGACGTGGTGGCGCCGCGTCACACCAACCGGTAGTGCTTGCGGCGGCAAAGCATGTGCCCGGTTGCAGTTCACTGACTCCGCACTAAACCCCGAAGGGGTGACGCTCTTGATAACCGGGGGTTTCGACCCCCGGCCGAGCGGCAGGCTCGACCAACCCCGTATGGGGTTTCCCTACCCCGTGAGGGGTTACCTCTATAGGGAAACCCCATACGGGGTTTGTTCAGCCTCACGGACGAGTCCGCGGGT
>JAISTL010000043.1 GCA_031272615.1 Methylobacteriaceae bacterium
AATACGAAACCTTCGACGCCGCCCCTGTTGACGCCCGCTTCGCCGTCTCCGTCGCCTCCTTCGCCGAACTGGTCAAGGGCGCCAAATTCGCCGGCGCTCTCACCTTCGACAGCGTCCGCACCATGGCCGAAGAAGCCAGGGGCGAAGACCGCTCGGGTTATCGCGACGAGTTCATCACCCTCGTGCGCAGAGCCCGGAACGCCGACACCCTGTAACCCATGAACGCGTTGGTGGACGCGGTGGACCGGGTGGACACGGTGTCCACCCGGTACCCCGTCCACCCGGTCCAAAGCTTTTGCCTCCGGCGTGTCTCAGTGCAGCAGATCGAGAGGCGGCCCCTCGGAAGCCGGAGTAGAGCGTCGCGGAGGTTTTTGCCCGGACTCCGGCGGCTTGGGCGGGAACACGCAGTGCATGGTGTCCTTCTGGTACATCCGGGAAAGCACGGTTCTGGCCTTGGCGCGTTCATCACGTCCCGGCCGGGCGGGGTTGCGCAGCAGCGGATTCGGCAGTGAGACCGCCATGAGCGCGGCTTCCTGATTGGTCAATTTGCGGGCTGATTTCTTGAAATAGTGGCGCGCCGCCGCCTCGGCGCCGATGATGCCGTTGCCCCATTCGGCGATGTTGAGATAGGTTTCCATGACGTGTCGACGGGACCAGACAAGCGACATGAAATAGGTGACGGGAATTTCCAGCCCCTTGCGCACATAGGAGCGGCTCGGCCACAGATAGAGGTTTTTGGCCGTCTGCATGGGAATGGTGGACGCGCCGCGGCTGGGCCCGCCCCGTCGCAGCAGCACCCGGGTCATCGCGTCCCAATCGACACCCTGGTGGTCGCAGAAATGGGCGTCTTCGGAATGCAGCACCGCGAGCACGAGATTGGGGGAGATTTCTTCGATGGGAACCGCGATGCGGCGAACGGCGCGGCCCTCGGCCCAGTAACGGACCATCAGCGTCGAGACCGGCGGGACGAAGGTCCAGAGCAGGGTGAGAATCACCACGAGTCCGGTGTAGACCACCGCGACTTTCAACAAAAAAAGCACGGCGATTTTCGCGCAACCGCGCCAGCCCTGTGCGCGGAACCACAAAGCTATGGACTCGCGCGTCAGTTGTGTTCTAATGCTGGCTACCCGCGCGCTCGTTTCCCCGAGAGCGGATGAAAGGATGTTCGGCAGTTTCATGGTTACACCGGCAATGTCTTCAGCATCTTCCGTATCAGTTTTCGCACTTACGCTCAACCGCCGCGCCGCCCAGGTGGATCAGTTCCTGGAGCGGGCGCTGTCACCGGAGGGGGAAGATAAAACGAAACCGTGGCCGACGCGATTAAAAAACGCGATGCGCCACGGTGTGCTCGGCGGCGGCAAGCGCATCCGCCCTTTCCTTGTGATTGAAACGGTTGCGATGTTGGGCGGCGATGAAAAATGCGCCCTTCGCGCCGGCGCCGCGCTGGAACTTGTGCACTGTTATTCTTTGATTCATGACGATCTGCCGGCGATGGACGATGACGACTTGCGCCGCGGCCGCCCCACCGTCCACTGCGCCTTTGACGAAGCGACCGCCATTCTCGCCGGTGACGCCTTGCTCACCCTGGCGTTCGAGATTATGGCGGCGCGGGAAACCCACCCCGATGCCGCGGTGCGGGCCGAATGCGTCACGATTCTCGCCAAAGCCGCCGGCGCCGGCGCCATGGTCGGCGGCCAGATGCTGGACCTGGCGGCGGAAGGGCGGTTCGGCGACCCCGCTCCCGATGCCGAAGGCGTGCGCCTTCTCCAAGCCATGAAGACCGGCGCCATGCTGACGGCGGCGCTGGAACTGGGCGGCGTCATCGCCGGAGCGGACGCCCCCCGCCGCCGCTTGCTGGAGCGGTTCGGCCGGGCGTTGGGCGCCGCCTACCAGATTGCCGATGACATACTTGACCGCGAATCCACCACCGAAGCGCTGGGAAAACGCGCCGGCAAAGACCGGGGCAAAGGCAAGGGGACCCTCGTCGACCTGCTGGGGATGGACCGGGCGCGCGCCGAATGCCGGGAACTCAGCGCCGAGGCCATGGCGGCGCTGGAGCCCTTCGGTCCTTCGGCCGACACGCTGCGCGCCGCCTTCGGGTTTACGGTGGCGCGCTCCACCTGACCGCCGCCTTTTCCGCATCATCAAGGAACCTCACACATGACCAAACCTTCCGGAACTTCTTTTCACGGTGTGTTTCCCTACCTGGTTTCTCCCGTTGACGCCGACGGAACGGTGCGCTCGGGCGTGCTGCAGGAACTGGTCCGGTGCTTGATATCCGAAGGCGTCCATGGCGTCACGCCCCTGGGCAGCACCGGCGAGTTCGCCTATCTCGACAACGCCCGGCGCTGCAAAATCGTCGAAGATGTGGTGGCGGCGGCACAAAACAGGGTGCCGGTGGTGGCGGGTGTGGCCTCCACCAGCATCCGCGATGCCGTTTGGCAGACTGAAGCCCTTGTCGAGCGCGGCGTTGACGGTATCCTGGCGGTGCTGGAAGCTTACTTTCCGGTGTCGGAAGACGGCGTTGAGGAGTATTTCACCGCCATCGCCAAGGCGGCCGGTGGTTTGCCGGTGGTCATCTACACCAACCCGAATTTCCAGCGCTCGGACCTGTCGCTGCCGGTCATCGAGCGCCTGAGCCGGGTGGACAATATCCGCTATATCAAGGACGCCTCCTCCAACACCGGGCGGCTGCTCTCCATCATGGAGCGCACCGGCGGGCGCATGAAGGTGTTTGCCGCCTCGGCGCACATCCCTGTTTGCGTGATGATGATCGGCGGCGTCGGCTGGATGGCGGGTCCGGCGTGCGTTGCGGCCCGGCAAAGCGTCGCTCTTTACGAAGCGGCCCGCGCCGGAGACTGGGAACGGGCCATGCGGTTGCAGCGCCCGCTGTGGCGGTTGAACGAGCTTTTCGCCAAATACTCTCTCGCCGCCTGCATCAAGGGCGCGCTGGACCTTCAAGGCTTCAGGGTCGGTGACCCCATCCCGCCGCTCCGCCCCCTCACCCCCGCCGCCCGCGACGAAGTCGCCGCGGCGCTGAGAGCCATCGGCGCGTTGGCGTGATTCCGGAGCCGTTTCACTTCGTTTCCGCAACGAAAAGTCTCGTATTTGGCGGAGCGTTGCCGGCGCTGTTCCGAGGGCGTATCAACACGATATCCGGTTGAATACACCGTGAGTTGACGTATCCCCGGGGGAACATCTCCTGTGGTATTTCCGCCTCCAACCTCTCCGGCATTCCGCTCCCGGTTACAGAACGGAAGCGCACTCCTGCTCCGTTGGAAAGAAACGTTCGGCGGCTTTGCGGATGAGGTCGGGAAACTGTTTTATCCCCACGAAACCCAATCCGTACACTTTTTCCAGTGCCGAACACCGCGATTCGTCGATGTCAGCCAAAACCAGGACGGCATGAGTGCGGTCCAGACGCAATTGTTTTGCCATTTTGGAGTACTTGGCAACGTAAGATTGATAATCGCCGGTTTTCGCCTCAAACCAATATATTTCATCATTGACGGCAAAGAGAAAATCCAGTTCCAGTCTCCCGCCGCTTGGCAAAATGATATGCGGATTGGCGAGATAGGCAAATCTGACGGCAGGCGGAAATTCGGCTATCAGGTTTTTGACTTCCATCCTGATGTACCGTTCGAGCCAGTCGCCGGTGATAAAATTGATGGCCAGAGGTATTCTGCCGGATTTCGCGTACAATATGGAGCTGGGAAAATTGGTGTACATATAGTGTTCCAGAAAGGCGATCTGATGAAGCTGTGCACACAAGTTACAGGAATAGTGAACAGTATCGGGTGTTTCATCGATCAGATCCACCCAGAACCCCTTGTCGGATGAAATACGGGATTTTATGGCCGTGTAGACTTTTTTTATCTGCGTATAGTGTGTTCCCATATACAAGGCGATGCCATCCAGCACCTCGTCGGTTTCAGAATCTTTTCTAAACGCTTCAACTTCAATATTTCTGTCAGACAAAAAGCGGAGAATCCGGTTGATGTCGTTGACCGGGGGAGTGGTTCCGTTGCCGCAAGCCTCCTGATTGTCGACGCCGGTTGTTTCGGAGTTCACGATTGAAAAGGGAAAAAGAAGCGGGTTCCCGGCATCGAACCGGATAAGCGTTTCATCAAATTCATCCCTGTTTTCGTCTTCGCCTTGGTCATCGATACCGGTGACGGCAGGATTGTCGGCGGCCAGCTTGTGCGCGATGACCTCCAATGCGGCGGCAATGCGTTCAAGCGCTTGTGATTCATTGTCGTTCATGTGTTCATGTCTTTCACGTAAGGATAAGCTGCAGAACAGACGGACAGCCCCGGCAAACGGTGTTGACCGGTCAGGGTATTTTCATCGGGGTTTCCGGCAACACGCGAATCCGGATCACCACTCCCCGTTCAATCCGGGTGTCGAAGGTGCAACCAGCCACCATTTCATTTTGCCGATCGCGCCCCGGGAATCATCCATCTGTCGGGGTGTCCGGCCCTCTCAACCGGATCATCACAACACGTTTCCTCTCTCACTCACCATGTCATCGTATTTCGAAGCGTCACCCTGGTATTGTCGGTCGGCTCCCGAAGCAGTCTTTCAGGTGTCTCGTGTTCCAACGGCGCGCTCATCCGGCCACCAAACCGGACATCCGTCGCGGGGTCCGCTATTCCCCCACGGGACTTGAGCAGCGCTTCAAACAAACCGGCAACAGCACCGCCGTGCCGGGTTTTGCTTTCGCCTGAACCTTCGATACCCGGAGAGCACTCCGGAAACCGCCCGGCAACTCGCCGGCCGGCTCTCAAGACGTCTCACAAGCGTCAGCTTCTCTCTCCTTCTCCAAACATCGGGCCCGAACTGCATAAGAGAAGGTTCATGGAGAGAACCGGACGGGTTATCGTCTTAATAATTTTTCTATAGACCTATTTAATAGCCATGTCAATAAATTATTTAAAACTATTTTCTATCTTGGTGATGCGGACTGAACAACCGGGACAAAAAAGTGATGGATATGAACAATGTCACAATCGGAAATGCTGAAAACCGGGGAATCCGAAGGCCGTGAAACGATCCACCGTTTTCCGCCGCCAGCGGCGCCGCCGCAATGTTTTTGTTACCAGTTACGAGTCTCGGCGGCGGGGAGCGGACGAGGGCATCCGGACAGCCGGATGCGTCCTCCGGCTGTGGATGACGGTTACCCCGCGAATTCGCGGGGACAATTCCGTCGCTCGCCCGCGGTTTTCGGGCATACACAGCCGCGCGGCCGTTGTGTGGCGGCCGGTGTGTGTATGGAACGCGGAATATGAAGAAGAATGTGCGGGGAGACGGGAGACCGTACCCCGCGTTTCACATCAGTGCGCCTTTTGCTCCATCTCCGCCGCCAGCAACGGTTTGATGCCGCCGTGTTCGAGGATGTTGAGCATGTAGTCGGAGAGCGGTTCGGCGCGGGCGATTTCGCGACCGTCGGCGGCGGTGATTTTGCCGGTGCGGATCTCCACCGTAATCACCTCGCCTTCCTGCACCTTGCCGCTGATGCCGGGGCAGATGATGAGCGGCAGCCCCAGATTAATGGCGTTGCGGTAGAAGATTCTGGCGAAGGACTCGGCGATGATGGCGGCAAAGCCGGAAAAGCGCAGCGCCGTGGCGGCGTGTTCGCGGCTGGAGCCGCAGCCGAAATTCGTGCCGGCCACCAGGATATCGCCCTTTCGGATTTTACCGGCGTAGTCCTCGCTGACTCCGGCCAGAACGTGGCGGCGGATATCCTCCGCGTCGGTCAGCTCCAGGAAACGCCCCGGATAGATCTGGTCCGTGTCGATGTTCTTGCCGAGTTTCATCACTGTACCCGTTAATTTGTCCTGCATGGTCTTCAAGTCCCGTATTTTTGCGTCAATGGTTGATACCGTTATCGTTTTTGTCACGCCAGATAGGGCGTCGGGTCGGCGATGGCCCCTTCCAGGGCCGAGGCGGCGACAGTGGCCGGCGAACCCAGGAACAGCGAGGCGTCCCGGCTGCCCATGCGACCGGGGAAATTGCGGTTGGTGGCGGTGATGCACACTTCGCCCGGCGCCAGGATACCCTCGTGGGTCCCCAGACAGGCGGCGCAGCTCGGCGTCACCAGAGTCGCCCCCGCCTCGATCAGCGTCGGAATGACGCCGGCAGCCATGCCGTCCAGCAGAACCTTTTTGGTGGCGGGCACAACGATGAGGCGCGTTGTCGGGGCGATTTTGCGGTTTTTCAGGATGCCGGCGGCAATGGTGAGGTCTTCGAGCCGGCCGCCGGTGCAGGAGCCGATATAAGCCTGGTCGATTTTGACACCGGCGTATTCGCCGATGGGGTGCACATTGTCGACGGAGGAGGGGGCGGCCACCTGCGGCCCGATGCCGCTGACGTCGAAGCTCAGTTCTTCGGCATAGGTGAAATCCGGGTCGGTTTCGACAACCTCATAGGGCACCTTTGTGTGCTCCCGCACATAGGCCATGGTGACGTCATCGGGCTGAATATAGGCGGTCTTGGCGCCCATTTCCGTCGTCATGTTGCACAGCGCCATGCGTTCGGAGACGCTGAACCCCGCCACCACCGGCCCGATGAACTCCACCGCCTTGTAGACGGCGTAATCGGCGCCGAGACTGCCGATGACGTGCAGAATGACATCCTTGGCATAAACGCCGCGCTTCAGGGTTCCGTCCAGGCGGATGCGGATGACTTCGGGAACCCGCAGCCACAGCCGGCCGGTGGCCAGAATGGTCGCCATGTCGGTGGCGCCGACGCCGGTGCCGAAAGCCCCCAGCGCGCCGTGAGTCGTGGAGTGGGAATCGGTGATGATGATCAGCTTGCCGGGGCCGACCAGGCCGCGGTCCGCCGCCACCTGGTGGCAGACGCCCTCGTTGATGTCCATCACCTGGCTGACGCCCTGCAAGCGGCAGAATTCGCGGAACTTCTTCTGATTGTCGGCCTGGCCGACGGTGGAGGCCGGGGCGTAGTGATCCAGAAACATGATCATGCGCTCGGGGGCGCGCACCTGCGTGGCGCCGATTTCGGCAAACGAGCGCACCGTTTGCAGATAGAGGTCGTTGACCCCCGCCAGATCGATTTCGCAATCGACGATTTCACCTGTGGTCACCGAGGCCTTTCCGGCTTTTTTGGCGAGTATTTTTTCCAGTGCGTGCATGGTGTTCTCCTTCATGAACGGGGGGACGAATGGGCCGCGACGAACCGCTGCAGTTCATCGATGACCACGTCGGGTTTTTCTTCCGGGACAAAGTGTCCGCATTCGGGCACGGCGTGGCCGCTAACATCGAGGGCGAGCCGCCGCCACAGGTCCATCACGTCATAAAGCCCGCCGACCACGCTGTTGGCCCCCCACAGCAGCAGCAGCGGCGTGGCGAATTTGTGGGCGCGGTCGGGCTCGTCGTGGATAAGGTCGATGCCCGCGGCGGCGCGGTAATCCTCGGCGATGGCGTGAACATTGGCCGGGTCGGAGTAATAGCGGACATATTCCGCCATGACGTCGTCGGGGAAATTGGCCCGCGCCGACGGGCCGACCTTCTTGGCCAGATTGGAATGGATGAAGTATTCCGGATGGGAGCCGAGAAACACCTCCGGAAAATCATAGGGTTGGGTGTAGAAAAACCAGTGCCAGTATTTGGTGGCGAATTCCCGCCCGGTGAGCGCATAGGCGTCCCATGTCGAGACGATGTCGATGAGCGTCGCCGACTTGACTCTCTCCGCATGGTCGAGCAGCAGGCGATGCGCCACCCGCGCGCCGCGGTCATGACCGGCGACGTGGACGGCGTCGATACCGAGATGGTCCATGACGGCGATCTGATCCGCCGCCATGACGCGCTTGGAGTAATTGGAGTGGTCGGGCAATCCCGACGGTTTGTCGCTCATTCCGTAGCCGCGCAGATCCGGCGCCACGACGGTATATTTCTCCGCCAGCTTCGGGGCCACCAGCCGCCACATCAAAGCGCTTTCCGGGTGCCCGTGCAACAGCAGCACGGCCTCCGGGCCGCTGCCGCCGACGAGAGTGTGGATGCCGACGCCGCCAACGTCAACGCGAACCTCACGGAATCCGGGGAAGTATTTCTGCAGGATGGTCACGGGAGTCTCCTCATGGGTCATTATCGGCCTCCAATTTTTCGATTTCCGCCTCAATCGCCTTTTGCAACACCACGTTGTGGCGGACCATGGCGTCCCGCGCTTTTGCCGCGTCGTGTTTGGCGAGGGCCTGAATGATGCTTTTATGCTGTTCGTAGCGGTCACGCGGCTGAAAAGCCTTTGAGTCCAGGCTTTTGTAGGTCTGCTTCCAAAGCGTCTGAAGCCGTTCGTGCAGGTCGGAAATGACGGGGTTGCCGAGAACGGCCGTCAACCGCAGTTCGAAATTGAGGTTGGGCGTCTCGAAGCCCGGCTCGCTCTCCGTCAGGTCGTTTTCCAGCACATAGAGCTGTTTCTCCTCCATTTCGTACAGTTCCTGAATGTCGGCGGCGGAAATCAGCGGGCAGATGTCGACGACGACACGCTCCTCGATCATTTCCCGCGCCAGCAGCAAATGCCGCAGAAACTTCAGGTTTTTCAACTGCGAGGCGTCATAGCGCCGGTAGGTGAAACCCGAGCGGGAGAGCAGATAGGCGCCGCCGCCGTGGCGGATGTCAATCATTCCCGAGGCTTCCAGCGCCTTCAGCGCGCCGCGCACCGAGTTGCGGCTGACATTGAGGCCCGCCGCCAGGGTCCGCTCCGAGGGCAGCCGCGCGCCGGGCTGCAAATCCTTCTCTTCGATGAACGAGAGGATGCTCTCAATCACGGCGTCGTGAACGATGACCTTTTTGATTTGTTCGATCATGGTATTGGTGCCTGATTGCCCGGGAAACCACGCGGGACCCGGTCCGGATGGATTGTTGCGTGGTGTTCTCCACGCCTCACTAACTGGTAACTGGTAGAACCACTTTCCAGTGTGATACTCCCGACCGGGGAAAATGGCAAGAGGATTTTTCAACGCCGGTGCATAATTTCTGCCGGCGACGGATTCAGGGCCGTCGCCTTTTGCCGCTGACGGGGGAAGCATTGCAAAACCAGCCTCCATGCACACCCATGCACCGGGTCCTTGACCGCGTGTATAGACGATGCATGTGCTGAAAATAAGTTGCAGTTTGGCTTTCAGCGACTACCGACTCCAAAACCGCGCTGTTCCATGCACGATAACCATGCGTGTGCGGTAAGACCGTGCATTGTCTGAAAACACGGTGACGCTTGGGTTTCAATCATGAGCGGACCGCAAACGGATATTTCTGCACACGCTTCAATGCACGGGCTATGCACGGCGCGCAAGCGCTCATACACATGTGTATAAACATATGAATCCCGTGGGTAGACAACGCTTTGAGCCGCAATTCGTACCGGCCGGCCGGACCGGTCACCTGAATTTCATGCGCGCTTCCATGCACTTTTTTATGCACGGCGCATGACTCTCAACGCACAGGGGCGTGGACTGCGTTTCCGTTGACTGGAAACGTTTTGAGCCGCCTTGAATTCCGGCTGTTCCGAACCGCAACTTCCTTCTATGCACCGTTCTATGCACATGTGTATAGGTTAAACTTTTCGTGCATAGAATGCGTGGCGCCTGTTACCGGTTTGAACAATATGACCCTCATGTTGCAGCTTTTTGAGCAGGTGGTATGCTTGGGAAACACTCAGACGGCACAATTCTGCGACTTCGGAGCGTCTGATGCTTCCATGCTTATCGATGTAGTTGAGGACCATCTGCTCCTGCTGAATCGGCGCGAATCCGGCTTGTCGGATGTATTCCGCCTTTTTTCCGGACTTTCGATACATCGCAGCACTGAGGGTGTACTCCCGCCCCCGACCGCTGCCGTGCGGCTCCAAAATGCCGCTTTCGACCAGCTTTTCAAGCGTCGCCCGCACGTTGGCCTCGGGTTTTTGGACGGATCGGGCCAAAGCGGCAGTTGCCAGACGCCGCTCTTCACGCAAGCGGGAAAGGATGATCAGAGAATCAATAGGCATGCTCCCCAGCGTATCCGCCTGTTCTATGATCATTTTAAGAAAATCAAGATCAGGAGCCGTATCGACCATCTGAACGGAAACCGTGAATTCGTTCGACAAAGAGTAATCCGGCGCTGGGCGGCCATACCGCAGCGTGCCTTCAAAAATGCGGTCGATGCCGCGTCCGGTCCGTTCGGCCAGACCGATGCGCTTGATGACGTCGGCCAGCAATGGATTGCGGGACCGCGGGTCAGCTACAAGCAGGTTATCCAACGAAACTCCTTCGACGAACCCACCCGGATTACTGATGGACAGCCCGTCGTTGTCGATTTTGACGTGCACGGCACCCAAGCGGCTGAAATCCCTGTGGACCAGAGCATTAACAAGGGCTTCACGGAAAGCGCGGCGGTCAAAGTTGGGAACCGGCACCCGGAAGAGGCCAACCTGAATTTCTTCTTCCTCAACACGCGCCTTGAACAGAATCTCGATCTCCTCGAAAGTTTCCAGCAACGGCTTGCGATAAAACTCATTCACCTTAATGTCCGTGCCCTTCAATACCTGAAACGCAACTTCGTAGGCGGGAAGATGCTGCCGAAGCAGTTTCTCGGTCCCCAGCAGCAGCAAACCGGCTATTGTCGGGTGTCGCACACCATTGGTTTCCCGGCACAAACCCAACGCACCGTCGAGTTCGTCATCCGTCAAAGCCAACAGGGTTTGTTCACCATGGTATTTGTCCACTGCATTACGAAGGCGCAGGCGTTGAAGGGGATCAAGCTGATGTACATCTATTTCCTCCAGGATCATGGCCGACGGGTCCACAAGTCCCATTGAGGACTGACGCTGAATAAACTCGTGCGGAAAGAACGGTACCGCCTCGGGTGTCCCATCCAGTTTGAGTCGTCGTCGAACCAGCAGGCCATCGGAGGTCGACACCAGTTGCCGGGATTTGGGAACGCTGATCCGTGCGACAGATTTCTCCCCGATGTCGTAACGCTGTACTCTCACCGGAATGGCCGGATTGGTTCTGTTGGCAATCAGTGCCGGCAAACCCGTCACATTCAAGTGATTCGGATGCAACCCGGACACCGTGCCGTCGTCCTCTACTCCCAGCAGCAGGTCGCCCCCTTCAGTGTTGGCCAGTGAAACCGCAGCCACGATCAGATCACGGTCTGGAAGACACTTCAGATCGCTCTTGAATTCCAGAGTCAAACCCTCACCCTGTCGGATCAGTTTTTCGAGTTCATGGTCCATCTTCAGTTCAACCTTCCGAAACGCCGTGGTATTCGTCGTTCTTTCCACCCCCGGGGGTGATGTAATGATCGGCATCATGCCGCCTTCCGAAGGATCCACGGGTCCACTTCATTATACGATATTTTTGGTGAAATTGCGCGCAGATAAGGTTGTTCGACGCCGGCGCATTTTACATCCGCGTCTTTTTTTGTCGACAACTCCGGCGACATCCGCTATAGCGCACGCCATCCAACTGAAAACAGCGATGCCGAAACGCCGGGGCGGCCATAGGGCCGCATCCCCCAAACGGCAGGAGACTTTTGCATGAATATCATCGAAACCCTTGAGCAGGAGCAAATTGCCAAGCTCAACAAAACCATTCCCGATTTTATCCCCGGTGATACCGTTATCGTCAATGTCAAGGTCAAGGAAGGCGACCGCACCCGTATCCAGGCCTATGAAGGCGTATGCATCGCCCGCTCCGGCGGCGGCCTGAACGAGAGTTTCACCGTTCGCAAAATCTCTTACGGCGAGGGCGTCGAGCGCGTCTTCCCGGTGTATTCGCCCAACATCGATTCCATCAAGGTGGTGCGGCGCGGCAAGGTCCGGCGGGCCAAGCTCTATTATCTGCGGGATCGTCGCGGCAAATCCGCGCGTATTTCCGAGCGCGAGCAGAAGGTTTCCGGCAAGGGCGCGGCTGTTGCCGAGGCTCCCGCGCCTGCGGCTGCGGAAGCGGCCACGGAATAAGCCGTTCCAATTCTCCCATCGCCTCTTTGTTTCCGGGCGTCGGCCAA
>JAISTL010000087.1 GCA_031272615.1 Methylobacteriaceae bacterium
CGCCCGTGGACCGAAACCGCAAGGGGGAGGTGAACGCGGAAATCTGGTGGACACGGTGGACTTGGTGGACACGGTGGACACGGTTCCGCCGTCATTGCGAGCGAAGCGAAGCAATCCAGTCCTTCTGAAAGGAATAAAGTCTGGATTGCCGCGCTTCGCTCGTGGGTGACGACCTCACCGGCGGTGCGACACGTCAACCGGTGACGCTGGTGGCGGAATTCGTCCACCAAGTCCACCCAGTCCACCTGGTCCACCAAGTCCACCATAATTCCGAATTCTTGTCACCATCTGAAGCGGATACCAACCTGCCCTTCGACGCTGAACGCCTTGCCGAACTCCTCGAGGCCGGTTTTGGCGCCGACTTCGCCGAAAAAGGCGAACTTTCCGTTGGTGCGCGAATATGTCCACCCCAAAGCGGCCCCGCCCCAGAGATCACCCATGTCATAGGGCAATTGCGTGCGGGAAATTTCCACCTCGGGACCGTCCAGCAGATTGGCGTAGAGATTGACGCCCGCCCACAGTTTCAGGGCGCTCCATTCTCCCGCCGCCTGCTGCCACCGATTTTCATAATCCACCGTTGTGCCGAGCCGGGCGACCAATGCGTCCTCGTTGCTGAAGGACACCTTTGCCCCGAAACGGTCCTGAAGAAACGCCGTCTGATGCAGCCGGGTGTAACTCAACTGCGCCTGGGGCGTCAGCGCCCAGTTCTCGTTGATATCCCAGCGTTTTCCACCCTCGAGGCTGAGGGTGACGCCCAGCGCGTCGGCGCCGTGCTTCAACACGCCCAGCAGTTGGGAATCCAGGTCACTGGAAAAACTGTCGAGCTGCAAAACGCCGTCCAGATACACCCCTTTGGGGCCGTACCAGGTCATCGTCGTGCCGAACCCGATCGCCGTTGTATCGATGGTGCCGTCGCCGTAAAACGAATCGACGTTCCCGCTCACCCGGCCGAGTCTCACATTGGCGCCGGCAATCACCGATTGTTCGCCGTCGTTCATCACCTCGCCGTCGAGGCCGAACTGCACCCACCCCAGAGTGTAATCGCCGGTGGCGGAGGTTGCGGAACGCCGGGACGGCAATTCGCCGTAACGCCCGACGACCCGGGCCCAGGTCAGGGAGGCCGGCGCCTCCCCATCGGAGGTCCGCGCGCTCTCGTAATACCCCACGCGCTGGCGCAGCGTGCCGATATCCATGTAGGACGCCAACATGCGCGGATACAGTTCCGCCACCGGAGTCAATGGTTGATACAGCACAATGGTGCCGTCAGCACCCGGGGTCATCCCGTCGGGAAGATTCGTCGGAGGGTCGACGGCGCAGGAGCGGTCCACACAGATTTCCGAACGCAGATACCACGCGCCGTCCGGGTTGCTCTTGCCGTTGTGCCACATGGTATAGGCATAGGCGCCGCCGATCACCGCCTCCTGCCCCGAGGCCACGGTCACATCACCGTCCAGGGTGAATGTCGCCGTGGAGGCCCCGCCGACGCGGATGATCTGAATGCCGTCAAATTGCGTAATATCGCCCATACCGTTGGTGTTGATGACCTTGACCGCCGAGGCGCCGACGGCGTTGCCGTTGATCGCCAGCACATCGGTGGCAGAAAAGTCGTCGCCGAGCACGGTGTTGATCAACACCGTCCCGTTGTTGCCGGTGTAATTCCCGTTGACGGTCAACGTCCCGATCTGATCCGGCCGCCCGCCGCCGGCAACGGTCTCCTGCCCCGGAGAGACGGTCCCGGAGTTGTTGATGGACCCGACATTGCCGGTTCCCTCCAGCGTGCCGTTGGGGTTCACCGTCACCGGAAGCGCGCCGAAATTGCTGTTGACCTGAAGCGTTCCGCCGGTCATGACCAGTTGGCCGGTGAACCCGGGATGGTTCTTGTTGAGGATGGTGCGGCCGTGTTCGGCCCGGATGGTGCCGTTGCCGTAGATGCCGTCGGAGAGATTCCGGTCGAACTCGTAGTCCCAGGCGGTGTGGTTGAACGTAATGGCCCCGGTGCCGGCGCCGATCTCCACCCGCTTGGCGTAGAGTTCGCCCGGCGCCACCGGGGTTTTGCCCGGGGCCGAACCGATGCTCAGCGTCCCGGTGGAGCCCGCCCCCGTCGCCAGATACAGCGTGCCGTCACCGGTGAAATTCGACGCGGTCATGCACACGCAGCTTTGGGAATTGACGGCGTCATAGACAAAGGTGGGCTTGCCGCTGCCGAGACGAACCTCGGCGCCGTCCCCGATGGTGAGGCTTCCGGTTCCCGAATGTCCGACATAAACACGCCCGGGAGTGTAGTTGTTATCTCCGTATCCGCTGGTCACTCCACCGACCCACCACACGGTGTTATCGCCCATCACGGTGACGGCGCCGGTTCCACCGTTCACGCCGATTTTGGTCGACATGGTTTCCTGCACATAATCGGTCACGGCGGTTTCAGTGGACGGATTGAAATAGCTGCCGCCCGAACATGTCGCTCCCGGCGGACAATAGCTGCCGATGTTGATATAGGAGTACGCCTTGGAGCCGTTCAGCATGTTGACGGTGCCGTTGGACCCGGCGCCGACGCCCACCAGCATGTCATTGCCGAAGGTCGCCTGGGCGCGGTCGAGCGTCAGCGTTCCCCTGCCGCCGTTTTCACCGACCCGCAGCGGAAAGATCGGGTCCCAGTTTCCGCCGCCGTCGGTATGGAATATCGCGGCGGGATAGTTGGTTGCGTACATGCCGGGCAGCGCCAGTTTCGAGCCGTTGGTGAAGTTGGCGGTGCCGTTGGACCCGGCGCCGGTGCCGATGACCAGGGAGACCGGCGCGTAGGTCATCGCCGTGGAAAAACTGATACCGTCAAAGGTCACGGCGCCTGTTCCGCCGCTGCCGCCGACGACGATGTCGTCCACCACGGAGGGACTGACCGACGTTCCCACTTCGACGGTATGACTGTAACCGCTGGACGAGTACCCGCAGCTCGGATCCCCCTTGGCCGACCCCAGAAAATTGATGGTGCCGTGGGAGCCGGCGCCGATGCCGACCATAAAGTTGGACTGCAGCCGGAATTGATCGCCAGAGCTGACATTCACCGTCAAAACACCGGTTCCGCCGTTGCTGCCGACCACCAGCTTTTCACCGGGAAGCGAATTGTAGGTCGTATACAGGGAGGAAACACCGGTCAGGGAGACGTTCACGACGCCGCCGGGCGCGGTGCCGATTTCGTGGAGACTGACGGTATATGCTCCCGAACCGGTCAGGGAAATGTTGGACGCGCTGTTGATGATGAACTTGTCTGTGTAGTTGTTGTCAGGCGACACTCCGCCCGACCAGTTCGCCGGGTTGAAAAGGTCGCTGTCGCCGCCACCTCCCGTCCAGGTGTAGATACTCTGGGCGCCGGCGCCGCCCACCGTCAGACCGAGGGCGACGGACGACATCAACGCCAGTCGCGCCGCCGAGCGGAAAATGCCGCCGGGGCAGGATGCGCCGGACATGGCGGACCGGGGGCGGCAAGCCCGGATGGGGTGACGACCCCCTGAAAACGGCGAAACGGACTGATGGGGAGACATGGCAATACAAACCTGCAGTTATTATTATTTTATATTAAATTGGTACACATCGGGAGCGCGTCAACCCTCCCCGGGGAGGGGAAACCGGAAACCCCGAAATACACCCCCGGTGCACATTATGAAGGAAGATGGTTAACGAAGACAAAACACCGGCGGTTTCGGCAAAAAATTGCCGCCGATTCGCGAAAAACTAAACGTTTTTTGTGAGTTTTCGACGAAACGGACGGAACAGCGCGGTCAATCCGCTTGAATTTCCGCCATCCGGTGGTTTCCTTGCGTTAACCGGTTCACTCTTTCCATCACGGAGTAACCGGATTATGATACCTGCTCCACGCCCCGCAGGGAGATGAGGCGCACATGAAGGTGAGTATTCCCGATTTCTCGCTGGTTCTGCTGATCGGGCCGTCGAGCGCCGGAAAAAGTTCGTTTGCCCGCAAGCACTTCCGCCCCACCGAAGTGGTCTCTTCCGACACCTGCCGCGGCCTGGTGAGCGATGATGAAACCGATCAGAGCGCCTCCGCCGACGCCTTTCAACTGGTCCATACCCTGGTCGACCTGCGCCTCCGCCGCCACCGGTTCACCGTCGTCGACGCCACCAATCTGCGCCGGGAAGACCGCGACCGTCTGCGCCTCATCGCCCGCAAGCGTTACGCGCCGCCGGTGGCCATCGTCTTCAACCCCGGCGACGCCATTGTCCGCGAGCGCAACGCCGCCCGCCCGGACCGGCGGCTTGCCCCCGAGATCCTCGACACCCACCTGTCCCTGCTGCGCCAGAGCCTGCGGGAGTTGAAGCGGGAAGGCTTCCGCCGGCACATCCACGTTCTCGACTCCGTCGCCGAAATCGACGCCGTGGAAATCGTCCGCCAGTCCCTGCCCGTCGACCGGCGCACGGATGCCGGCCCCTTCGACATCATCGGCGATATCCACGGCTGCCTGGCCGAACTATTGGCTCTGCTCGCCACACTCGGCTACAGGGTTCAGCGGGCTGGAACCGACGCCGCGCCGCGTTTCGAGGTGACGCCCCCGGCCGGACGCCGGGTGGTTTTTCTCGGAGACCTGGTGGACCGCGGCCCCGATGTCCGCGACGTGCTGTCCCTCGTCATGGACATGGTGGAAAGCGGCAAGGCCCTCGCGGTTCCGGGCAACCATGACGCCAAGCTGGAGCGCTGGCTCTCCACCGGCAAGGCGGGCATGGTCAACGGGTTCGACCACACGGCGGCGGAGATGAACCTCAGCGGCGACGCCTTCAAGGCGCGGGTACGGCGCTTCATCGGTTCCCTCGTCAGCCATTATGTGCTGGACGGCGGCAGGCTGGTGGTGTCCCATGCCGGTATCCGCGAGAGCATGATCGGCCGCGACTCCCCGCGCATCCGCACCTTCTGCCTCTACGGCGACGTCACCGGCGGGCTCGATGACGACGGCCTGCCGGAACGGCGCAACTGGGCCGCTGACTACCGCGGCCGGGCACGGATCGTCTACGGCCACACGCCGGTCCGCGACGCCCGCTGGCACCGCAACACCCTGTGCCTCGATACGGGCTGCGCCTTCGGCGGCGCGCTCACCGCCCTGCGCTGGCCGGAGATGGAGCTGGTTTGCGAACCCGCCCGCGCCGTCTACTGCAAACCGGTGCGCCCCTTGGGGGAAATACCCGCGGACGCCGGCTGAGGCCCCGCCCGCCCCGCCGGCCCGCGATGATTCCCACGGGACAACCCGTCGCCGACCTTGACGTTTCCGCTGTTCCGCGGCATACTCCGCGCCGTTCTGAGGGGTGCGCGTGCCCGCGCTGAGACGGCTTTTTGCCGAACCCTTGAACCTGATCCGGATCATACCGGCGTAGGAACGGGAACTGAACGGCGAGCCCTTCGCGTTCGTATTTGACA
>JAISTL010000224.1 GCA_031272615.1 Methylobacteriaceae bacterium
CGCCCGGTTTCCGCCGCAATGCTGTGCCCTATATTAGCGGTGTATCGGGTGATTCGGTTGCCTTGTCCTTGTGTATCAAGGAGTTGGCGGCAGCAGGGCGGCGGCGCCGCCCGCCTGTCACCGTATCCCTGTCGACGTCCATTTCTGTGAGCCCGCCCTCCGGTTCAGTTTGTCGGTGGGGTGGCGGGGTCACGCTCCAACCCTTGAAGGTGATTACCCCATGACCCGTATTCTCACGAAGGCCGCCTGCGTGCTGGCTCTTTCCCTCGCTCCCTCGTTCGCCGTCCGGGCCCAGGACGCCGCCGTCACCACATCGGTCTCCAACTGGGGGCCGTGGTTCCTGCGCTGCACCACCCGGGTCGACGACGGCAAAACCTTCAAAAACTGCCAGATTGACTTCACCAAAACCGCCAAGCAGAACGACGGGCGGGAAATTCCCTATCTCGGCGTCATCGTTCAGCGCTTCGACCCGACCAAGCCGTTGAAAATCCGCGCCAATGTGCCGCTGATGAGCATCATTCCCGCCGGCGTCAAGGTGCAGGACAAGGATAAGAAGGATATCACCGTTCTCTCCTTCGACATGTGCCGCGGCGACATGTGCGAGACCTCCGCCGACCTGACCGACGCCCAGGTGAAAAACCTGCTGAAGATCACCGACAACATGAACGTCACCTTCCGCGCCTTCGGTCAGGAGGGCAAGCTGCAGGACATCACCTCGGAAATCCCGATGAAGGGCTTTGCCGAGGCGTACGCCGCCATGATGAAGGAAATGCCGGCGCCGTCCTCCAAGAAATAACGCGTTTACCGACGGACCGAACCTGGCGGTCCACGCATGGAGAACGGGCCCGTCGCTGCCGGGCCCGTTCTTTTTTTGCGCCCGCGGCTGCCCGGGCCGGTCGGCCATCCGCCGCGCCCGGCGTTCAGCCCGTGTTCCCCTTGCCATGGGGTGAAATGTTGTGTAACATCTGAAAAAAAGGGCGTTGGACGCCCGCGAGGGGAATCGCGTCGGACGCTCACGACGAGGGTCGCCATGAGTAGGTCGCTTCGTAAAATTCGAGAGGCGCGGGGGGAACGTGTGGAGCCGCAGCGGCGGGTATCTGTTCCGAAACCGGTGCGCAACATCACGGAAGTTTTCGCTTACATCCTGTTTCTGCTGGCCATGCTGGTGGACGTCATGTTTCTGGCGTCCATGCTGTTCTTGGCGGTGGAGTGGTTTGGGGTGATCCCGTTCACCTACCGCGACGTGGTGAGCTGGATCATGGTGCTGGGGCTGGTCACCGCCGTGTTTTACGGTGATTTTCTGTGGCGGGCCTGGCAAATCCACACGCGGCGGCGCTGGACGGTGGTTCTCATTGCGGTGGTTTGCCTGTTCATCATGATGATTCTCTCCCATTACGGGTATTTCGAGATATCGCTGGGCTCGTGAGCGGATCAGCCCGCGTCGCCGCCGGTTTTCGGCAAACCCCGCCGTTTTGCCGACTGTTGCTGTTGATAAACACGGTTTTCGTGGGAAAATCCGACGTTCCCCTTGCCATCGCCCGCGCCATATGCATTGAAAAGAACGGTTGTTTCTTTTATCGGGTTTCCGTTGCCCGTCCAACTGCAGGAGAAAGGACATTACAATGGGATTGTTCAGTTTCGTTAAAGACGCGGGCGCCAAGCTGTTCGGCATCGGCGCCGCCAAAGCCGACGCCCCCGCCGCCGCCGGCGTCACCGCCGAGGCGCTGGAAGCCGCCCTCAAGGAGCACGGCTTCTCCATCGAGGGCCTGACCCTCTCGGTTGACGGCGACAAGGCCGTGGTGTCCGGCAAGGTCGCCACCACCGAGGAAGCCGAGAAAATCGTGCTGGCGTTGGGGAACGTCGTCGGCGTCGCCTCCGTCGACAACCAGCTCGAAGTCGACGCGCCCTCCGCCGACGCGGTGTTCTATACCGTGAAGAAGGGCGACACGCTGTGGAAGATTGCCGAAACCCACTACGGCAAAGGCAACGGCGCCAAATACACCGAAATCGTCAAGGCCAACACGCCGCCGGTGAAAAACCCCGACCTCATCCTCCCCGGCTGGGTGCTGCGCATTCCGCCGCTGAAATAGGCGTTTGGTTTGGTGGACCGGGTGGACAATTCCGAATGCGGAATGCGGAATTGTGAGCCCGTCCACCTCAGTCCACCACGGCCTTTCCGGATTGCCTTGCCGCGCGCAAGGCGCGCCCTTCCGCCGCGCTGCGGTGATATAAACGGGTGATATAAACACATGCGCCTGCCACCTCCCGAACTGTTCATACTGCTTTTTTGGGTTATGCTGTGCGCAGGCGTGTTTATCTTCGCAGCGATGAGCGCCGGGGGACAAAAACGTCCCATCGAACTGCCGCTACTCGCGCTGTTCCTGGTCGCTTTTCCTTTTTTGATTGGTCTTCCGACGTTATTAATCACGATTCATTATGAGCGTGGTTTGAAAATTGCTGGCGGGACGCCTGGTGTTATTTTTTTGGTCGGTCGTTTGGTCATATTTTTGATGGGTTGTTTGGTCTGTTGTTATTTTTGGGGCCGTTCATCGGCTTACTCATCAGCATTAACTGCCTTTTCCACCGGAAAGTCCGGGACGATGTCACCGCCTTCACCCTCTCGCTCCTCTCCATCGGTCTCACCGTGGCCTCTTATGCTTTTATAATCGCCTTCTTAGGCGGTGATTCGTCACGATAGGCCGCGATTCGTGACGTGATGTGCCGATGGCCATGCTCCGGGGTTTATCGCAGAGCATGGGCGGATGCGCCCCTTCGCCGCCAACTTCCCGGATTTACGCGTTCGCCGCATGTTCCAATGGTTGATATGGCCAAGGTCAGCGCCCCCCGGCTGGGATGGCGGACGCCCTCGTCCGCCCGTCGCCGGGCGGGAGCCCGGCGGCACACCAAGCGCGCCTGCAGCGCGCGGCGGACGAGGCGTCCGGCATCCCAGGCGCGCCGGGCGGCGCGGGCATAAAAAAAGGCGGAGACCCGCCGGCGCACACTTTTTACCTTGACCGATTCATAGCATTGCAATGCTGCACTGGTCAAGCATTAAGTTGGAGTTATCCACAGGTGGGTGAAATAATTTTATCATGTAATTACAAATGGTTAGCTTTCAGCGGGTTGATATCCCGGATCATCCCTGGGGAACAAATCAGATAATTTTTTTGGACAGCCGGGCCAAACAAGCGTAAACCAACGTCCCCGGGTTCCGCAATTGTGTGACGGGCCACGAGTCTGCGCCGGTGAGTCATGCTGTTGTTTCAAACAGAAATTTTCGTTGTGTTTCAAGAATTCGTTCGATATATGAAACAAACCGCCGGGGTCGGCGGGGGTTCCCGGGGAGGGCGGCGATGAGCGAACGGGTCAGAGAGCTGTATCTTCAGGTGTTGAAAAGTGCGCGGCGGCAGTTTTCCCGCGGACTCGATCAAGGCGGCGACGTGGCGGCGGAAACCGCCAGGGTGCTGGACCTGTTCCCGGATTTGGACCATCCGCCGCCGTTCACGGTGCCCGAACCCAAGCCGTCGCACCCGCTGTTGACGCCGCTGTCGGCGTTTCTCAAACAACATCCCGACCTGGTTCCCGGCCTGGCGGAGCTGGCGCCGTTTCTGCCGTGGACCTACAATTACGCGCCGCGCGCCGATGACCCGAACCTGCACGAGCGCATGGGATGGTTCGAGTTCATTGGCCCTGACGCGCCGCTTCACAGCCTGGAACTGGGATTCGGCATCGGATTTTCCACCGGAAACGTCACCTACCGGCCGCATATCCATCCGGCGGCGGAGATTTATTGCATTCTCGCCGGACACGGGGACTATCATGTCGACGGGGAGGTGCGGCGACTCGGGCCGGGGGATTTCAGCTATCACGCGCCGTTTGCCATCCATGCGGCGATTCGCGGCGATGAGCCGGGGATGAATATCTATTCGTGGACCGGCGATGTGGTTACCTTAAGTAAATATGTGGATGAAGGGATTTGAGCGGCTATACACATTTTATCGACATTCGGTGTTGCCAATTCTGAACCTGTTCTATATTTCTCAGTCTTGTGCATGGAGTTACTTGGGGGTTGCGGCATAACTCTACCGGCGATTTGATGGAGCGGGACGTGGACGAGCGGGTGAGAGAACTGTTTATCAAGGTGTTGAAAGGCGCGCGTGACCGCTACGCCTTGGGACTCGACTGGGGCGGAGATACCGCCGCCGAAGTGGCGAAAGTGTTGGACCTGCTGCCGAACCTGGATCATCTGCCGCCTTTCGATATCCGCAAACCGTCCGCGCCGGCGCCGTTTCTCAAGCATTTGTCACCTTTTTTGGCGGAACACGACGATCTCCTTCCGGGGTTGACGGAACTGGCGGTCGAACTGCCGTGGTCCTATGCCTACTCGAAGAAAAAGGATGAACCGTTGCTGCACGAGCGTCTCGGCTGGTATGAGTTCATCGGGCCGCAGGCGCCCATCAAAAGCCGCACCTTCGGGTTCGGCATCGCCTTCGCTGCCGAGGGCCTGAGCTATGACAGCCATATCCACGCGGCGGCGGAAGTGTTCTGTGTGCTGGCCGGGGAGGGGGAATACCGCACCGGCGACTCCACCGTCGTTGTTCTCCCGGGGGAGTTCTGCTACTTCGCGCCCTACAAGGTTCATTCCTCGACCAGAGGCAAGGGGCCGGGCGTGAATATCTATTCGTGGTCCGGCGACGCCGTCTCGGTGTCCGGGTTTACAGGATTTCCGGGCTTTCCGTGAGAGCGGCGGCTGCATGGTCCCGCCTCGTGCACGCAGTACGGCGCCCGCTACATTTGCATTATTCTAAGAATAACTTTTAAGTAGCTGTTATTTTTGAAAAATTTCTGAAACCCCCTTGAAACCCCGTAGTTGAACCTGTATACGCGCCCGGTGTTCCCGGCCGCGGCGGCGGCGTAACAGGTCCGGTTTTTCATGCGTAGACACATGTTGCCCTTCGTTCTGCCGGTGGTGCTGGTGGCGGCATGGGCGTTGGCGTCGGCGGCGGGAAAGCTTAATCCGTACCTGATGCCGCCGCCCTGGGAGGTGTGGGACGCCGGGGTTGACTTGGCGCGGCGCGGCTTGCTCACCAAACACATCCAGGCAAGTCTGATACGGGTGTTCGTCGGCTTTTCGGTTACGGCGGTCTGCGCCTGTGTTCTGGCGCTCATCGTGCACCTGTCGCCGCTGCTGCACGATACGCTCCGCCATGTGCTGACGGTGTTGCGGGTGGTGCCGCCGCTGGCGGCGATTCCGTTGCTGATTTTGTGGTTCGGCATCGATGAGGCCTCCAAGCTGGCGGTCATCATGCTGGCGAGTTTTTTCCCGGTGTATATGAATGTTCTCACAGCGCTGCGTCAGACCGACCGGCGCTTCGTCGAGATGGGGCAGACCCTGGGGCTGACGACGGGGGAGAAAATCGCCCATATCTTTGTGCCGGGCGCCTTGCCGGGCGTCATCACCGGCCTGCGCCTCGGGTTCGGCTACAGCTGGCGGGCGTTGATCGGCGCCGAGCTCATTGCCGCGTCGGCGGGGCTGGGCTACATGATTACCGAGGCCGGGGAGATGGCGCGTACCGACCGGGTGCTGGTGGGAATTCTGATTATCGCCGTGTTGGGCGCCGCCTTCGACGCCCTGTTCACGGCCCTGGCGCGGCGCTGGACGGCCTGGCAGGCGTTGACCGTCGACGATCACGGGCGGGTGTGACATGCTGCGGATCGTCCTGGAAAACCTGAAAAAAACCTATGTCACCGGCGGCGAGACCATCCGCGCCCTCAACGACGTGTCGCTGAACGTGCGGCCCGGCGAGTTGCTGGCGATTGTCGGGTACAGCGGTTGCGGCAAGACGACACTGCTGCGCCATGTCGCCGGGCTGGACCGCCCGGATTCCGGCGCGTTGCGGTTTTTCGACGGCGAGACGCCCCTGAATGGCCCCGGGCGTATCGGCTATGTGTTCCAGGAGCCGCGGCTGCTGCCGTGGAAAACCGTGTATCGCAATCTCGAGCTGGCGTTGCGGCATGTCGATGTCAGCGCCGCGCCGGACCGCATCATTCATTCGGTGCTGGCGCTGGTCGGCCTGGCGGCCTTCGCCGACGCCTATCCAGCCGAGCTCTCCGGCGGCATGGCCCAGCGCGCGTCGCTGGCGCGGGCGCTGTGCCGGGACCCGGACCTGCTGCTGATGGATGAGCCGCTCGGCGCGCTGGACGCGCTGACCCGCACCCATCTGCAAATGGAAATCGCCGCCATCCGCCAGGTGCGGCCGGTGACGACCCTGTTTGTCACCCATGACGTCTCCGAGGCCGTGTATCTGGCCGACCGCGTCGTGGTGATGGACCGCGGCGGTATCGTCCATGTCGAGGACGTGACGCTGCCCTACCCGAGAGACCCGGCGGGAGTCGAACTCGCCGAGGTCAAGGCCCGTGTTCTCGATACCATCATGCGGGAATGTCCGTTGACGTTGGCGTCGATCCGGCTTTTCGCAAACCCTTCATAACTCACGCCCATCAAGGAGAAACCGATGAAGTTACTGCCCCTCGTCCGTACCCTCGCCGCCGTTGGCGCGGCCGTTGTGCTCGCGGGTTCCACCGCGCTCGTGCAGGCGGAAAATCCTAAGGAGATTAACATTTCCTACGTGAAGTCGCCCTTCAATCTGCAGGTGATGGTCATACGCGCCAAAGGCCTGCTGGACAAGGAATTCGAGAAAGACGGCATCGCCGTCACCTGGCGGGATATCACCTCCGGCGCGCAGCAGGCCCAGGCCATGGCCGCCGGGGCGCTGGACGTCGCCTCGGTGATGAACACCGCCTCGGTGCTGATGGCCAACGCCGGCGGCAATCCGGTGCTGGTGGCCTCCGGCGTCTCGCGTCCGACCAAAAGCTTCGCCGTTGTCGGCAAGCCGGGCGGGCCGCAAACCGTCAAGGAACTCAAGGGCAAAACCATCGCCGGGCCCAAGGGAACGGTGCTGCACCAGACTCTGGTGGCGGCGTTGAAATCCGAAGGGATGACGATCAATGACGTGGAATTCGTCAACATGGACCTCGGCAAGGCCCACGCGGCTCTGCTGGCCGGGCAGGTCGACGCGGCGCTGCAGGCGGCCAGCATGATCATCAAAGCCGAAAAGGCCGGCGCCAGGGTTATCGCCACCGCCGACGGGCTGGTGACGCCGCTGTTGGTGCTGACCTCCAGTGAAGGCTTCGCCAAAAACCATCCGGAGCTGTTGGAGCGTGTGGTCAAGGTGGAGCGCGAGGCGACGGACTGGATCGCCGCCAACCGTGAGGAGGCGCTGAAAATCGGCGCCGAGGAGCACGGGATTTCCATCGAGGAGGCGACTCAGCTGGCCGACTGGTCCAACTATTTCTCGAAAATCGAGGCCTCGGATATCGCTGCCATGAAGGAGGACGTACAGTTCCTTTCGGAAAACGACATGCTGAAGCAAATCGTCGACCCGGCGGCCATCGTGCTGCCGTTGGCCCAGAAATAGGACGCCGCCTCATGGTTCCCCTGCAGTTTCTGCTGGTCGAGGATCAGGACGGGGTTGTCGCCATCGGGCGCGACGACCTCGTCCGCTATGCCGGTCCGTCCCAGATTGTCGCCTCGGCGCTGTGCCTGCGCCTGTTTGCGCGGGCGTTTGCCGATCTCAGCCCTGAGCGTCCGCCGCGGCGCGACGATATTCATGTTCTCACCGCGTTTCCGGGCGACGGTATTCTCGATTGCGTCGAAATGATCACCCGGGCGCGCACCCGCGGCCGCCTGACCATCGATACGGAAGCCGGACCGGCCGATGCGCCGCCCTCCGTCGTCGGCCGGTTCTATTTTGAAATCCGCATCGGCAATAAGGGGCGCGGTTATACGCTGAAGCCGGGCTACTTCACGGCGGACTTCGTCGACATGGTGCGCCGCTTCCAGAACGGCGCCGCGAACCCGGCGGACCGCGACGCCTACCAGATCGCCAAGCACGCCCTGATCGGCAGACTTCTCGGCGCCCCGGAGGCGGAGATGTTCACGGCGCGGGACGTGGAATGACGGTTTGCCGGTGTGATGAGGGGGGCGGAATCAGCCGGCCCAGCTCTCGATCATGGCGAGCCACGCGTCGAAACCGGGACATTTGGTCCTGATCTCACCCAGTCCGATACGCTCGGCGATCATCGGTCCATGAATGGTTTTGCGGTACTGGCTGTGTTCAAGCAGGCGTCTGGAGGGGGCGGTTTCGGGAGAATCGTCGATAGCCTCGGGATTGCCGTTGGCGTTGGTCAAAACCTCGGTCGCCCAGTTCGCGAGGGTTTTGTCCTGAAGGCAGGACGCCAGCGCTTCCGGTGAAGAAAACAAAAGCCCCTCGAATTCGTGCATCTGGATGTATGGAAACACCCTGTTCCGGACC
>JAISTL010000318.1 GCA_031272615.1 Methylobacteriaceae bacterium
ACGTGCACCAGGGAGGCCGCAGAACAATCTTGACAAGTATCGTGGAAAAACATAAGACAACATGGTTGTTGGGATCGTCACATCACTGTGAGAACTCCTGCGGAGCATATAAATCCGGGGGAAAGTGCCCGTACCGCCGCGCGCAGCGTTTATTTTCAGCTTCTGCGTATGGTACAAGAAAGCGGGCACGATAACGATAAACGCTGTTGTCGAATTCTATTCATATTGCTTCTACACAACGGTCTTAATATATGTTGCAAACCGTAACCTCTCCAGAAAGGAAATTGAAAATGAGTTCACATCTGTTACGCTTGGCGGCTGTGGTCGCGATGTCCACTCCGCTCGTTCTGCTCGCCGGCGCTCCGGCCAACGCGGTGACCACCATCAAAATCGCCTTCAACCAGAATTTGAGCCATCCCGAGGCCAAGGCGCTGCAAGCGGCCAGCGACAAGCTGGAGAAGCTCACCGAAGGCCGGTACAACTTCCAGATTTTCCCCAATGAAACCCTCGGCGACCAGCGCGCCACCATCGAACTGGTGCAGAACGGCGCTCTGGAACTGGCGCTCACCGGCAACCCGCTGATGGAGAATTATAACAAGGATTTCGGCGTGCTCGGCCTGCCGTACCTGTTCGACTCGCTGGATCATCAGCTGGCGGTGTTCAAGTCCGACGCGCTGGATGAGCTGTTCAGCTCGCTGCAGGACAAGAACTTCCAGGTTCTGGCCGCCTATACCTCCGGCGTCCGCAACATCTACACCGACAAGCCGATCAAAACCCCCGAGGACCTCAAGGGCTACAAGATCCGCGTCATGCAGTCCGAGACGATGGTCAACCTGATCAACGCCATGGGCGGCGTCGGCACGCCGATGGCCCAGGGCGAAGTCTACACCGCCATCCAGCAGAAGGTGATCGAGGGCGGCGAGAACAACGAGTTCATCTACACCTCCCTGAAGCACTATGAAGTGGCTCCGGTGTATTCCTACACCAAGCACCTGATGCAACCGGACCTTCTGGTTGCCAACAAGAAGTTCCTCGACAGCCTGGACGCCAAGGACCGCGACGCTCTGGTGCAGGTGGTCAAGGAATCGGTGGAGACCGAGTTCGCCATGTGGAACGAGGATCTGGCGGTGGTGAAGAAGCAGGCCGAGGACGCCAAGGCGACCTTCGTCGATGTCGACATCAAGCCCTTCCAGGAACGCTGCATGGTGCTGCATGAGACCACCATCAAGTCTTCGGCCGGCGCCAAGAAGATCTATGACGCCATCCGCGGCATGGCGAAGTAATGACGGATTCCCCATGGGGGAGCGCGGTTTGCCGCCGCTTCCCCGCTGGGCCGGACTGAATAATCGACACGCCGGGGCTTGGCCTGACCGGCGGGCACCCGGCGCGGTTTCTTGACTGATTTTTCGTGTTATTTCCGCCGTCGCTCCGGCCGGCTCCCGCCCCGGCGCGAACCGCTCCCCCTCACATTGTTCCGGAGTTATTGCCGTCATGGAATCATTGAGAAAAAAGGTGGATTTCGTGCTCGCCAACCTGTGCATCGCCCTGATGTCCCTCATGGTGATTCTGGTGACCTACCAGGTGATTGTCCGCTATGCGTTCAATGACCCGAGCGTTTTCAGCGAGTCCATGTGCAACTACGCTTTCATCTGGCTGGTGATGCTGGGCAGCGCCTATGTGTTCGGCCAGCGCGGCCATATGAACATTCCGGTGGTCCGTGACATGACGCCCCGCAGGGTGCAGATTGTCATCGATCTGCTGGGTGAGGTCATCATTCTGGTTTTCGCCCTGATGGTGATGGGTTACGGCGGCTATCTCGGCGCCTCGGCGCAGATGGCGCAGCGCGAGTCGATTCTGCCGATTCAGATGGGCGTGATTTATTCCGCCATTCCGCTGGCGGCGCTGTTCGTCGTGTTCTACTTTTTCTTCAATTGCAAACAGTTGCTAGCGGAGTTCAACACCGCCGACGCGGCGAAATAGGGGGAGGTTTTCATGAGTCCGGCTCTTACCGCAGCGATTATCATGGCTTCCGTCCTGACGGTTCTGCTGATTCTCGCCGTGCCCATCGCCGTGTCCATCGGCATTTCCGCCGCGGTGGCGATGATGGTGATTCTGCCCACCGGCGTCGCGCTGCAAACCAGCGCCCAGAAGATGTTCACCGGCATCAGCTCCTTCGCGCTGCTGGCGATTCCCTTCTTCATTCTGGCAGGCAATATCATGAACAACGGCGGTATATCCGTCAGACTGGTGAACTGCGCCAAGCTGATTTCCGGGCGCCTGCCCGGCTCGCTGGCCCAAACCAATGTGGTCGCCAACATGATGTTCGGCGCCATCAGCGGCAGCGGCGCGGCGGCGGCGGCGGCCATCGGCTCGACCATGAACCCCATCGAGGAAAAGGAGGGTTACGCCAAGGATTACTATTGCTCCGTCAATGCCGCCTCGGCGCCGACGGGCATGTTGATTCCGCCGAGCAACACCATGATTGTCTACGCCACCGTCGCCGGCAGCGTTTCGGTCGCGGCGCTGTTCATGGCCGGGTATGTTCCGGGCATTCTCTGGGGGCTGGCGGTGATGCTGGTGGCCGGGTACATGGCGAAAAAGCGCGGTTACGTATCCTATGAGCGCATCGGCCTGCGGCAGGCGGTGAAAATCCTGTTTGACGCCACTCCCAGCCTCGGCCTCATTGTCGTCGTCATCGGCGGTATTCTCAAAGGCGTGTTCACCGCCACCGAGGGGGCGGCCATCGCCGTGGTGTACGCGCTGGCCCTGAGTTTCTGCTACCGGACCATCTCGGTGAGGGACCTGCCGCGAATCATCCTGGATTCCTGCAGGATGACCTGCATCGTATTGCTGATGGTGTCGGTCTCGGCCATCATGTCGTGGGTGATGGCCTTCACCAATATCCCGACCATCATCGCCAACGCCATGCTGTCGGTCTCCGAGAACCGGTATGTGATCATGCTGATGCTGAACGTGATTCTGCTGCTGGTCGGCTGTTTCATGGACGTGACGGCGGCGGTGCTGATTTTCACGCCGATTTTCCTGCCCATCGTCGTCACGCTCGGCATCCACCCGGTGCATTTCGGCATTATCCTCACCTTCAACCTCGGAATCGGCGCAATCACGCCGCCGGTCGGCACCATTCTGTTCACCGCCTGCAAGGTGGCCAACGCCTCCATCGAGGAAGTGATCGGCACCATGATGCCCTATTTCGCCGCCATCATCGCGGTGCTGATGCTGGTGACCTATGTGCCGGACCTGGCGATGTATCTGCCGCGGGCCCTGGACGTGGTGAAATAACGCCCGGCGCGTTACTCCCGGGGAACAACGCGCCGCCGCTCCGGCCCGTTTCAGGCGCTTCCCCGCTTGAACAGGGGATGCCCGAAACAAACCCGTGACGTTTGCGGAAAATTGCACTATAATCAGAGCTTCCGGCGCGGCGAGTGTGTTGCTTCGCCGCCCCGGTTCGTCGTGTGACTCATGAGGGTCATCATGACGAACCGGATGATATCCTTGTGAATTCCCACCGGCGATGCCGGATTATGGGGCGGTTCAAGCGGGGATGTTGCAGAGGAGCTATTGGTATGAGTTTCTTCAAAGCTCTCGTGATTGACAAGTCCGAACAGGGGCAGAGCGTTGTTCTGAGGGATTTTGACGAAGAAGGACTGATGGAGGGCGACGTCACCGTAAGGGTCGCCTATTCCAATTTGAATTACAAAGACGGCTTGGCCTTGACCGGCATGGCGCCTGTGGTCAAGCGCTTCCCGATGATTCCCGGGACGGATTTCGCCGGTGTGGTGGAAACGTCGGACAATCCCCGGTTTGCGCCCGGGGACAAAGTGCTGCTCACCGGCTGGGGTGTGGGTGAGAAACATCTTGGGGCACTGGCGGAAAAGGCCCGCGTCAAGGCGGACTGGTTGATACCTCTGCCCGAGGGGTTGAGTATGCTCGACGCCATGACCATCGGCTCCACCGGATTTACCGCGATGTTGTGCGTCATGGCGCTGGAGCGCTCCGGCGTCAAACCGGAACAGGGGCCGGCGGTGGTGACCGGCGCCACCGGCCGCATCAGTTCGGTGGCGACGATGTTGCTGTCGGGGAGCGGATGGACGGTTCACGCCGTCACCGGCCGCGCCGAGGATGCCGACTATCTGAAATCGCTGGGCGCCGTGGAAATTCTGGCGCGGAACGATTTCATCACTCCGGGCAAGCCGATGAACAAGGAACGCTGGATTGCCGCCATCGACACGGCCGGTTCGCACATTCTGGCGAACATCCTGGCGCATATGCGCTACGGCGGTGTCGTCGCCTCGTGTGGCGCAACCGCGGGCATGGATTTGCAGGCGTCGGTGGCGCCGATCATCCTGCGCAGCCTGTCGCTGCTTGGCGTCGACTCGGTGATGTGCCCGATTGAACGGCGTATGAAGGCGTGGAGCCGCCTGGCGCGGGAGGTCGATGTTGCCAAACTGGCGCCGTTGCGCCTGGTTATCCCCTTGAGCGCGGTGATTGAAACGGCCAAGGATATCGCCGCGAAAACCAACCGCGGCCGCGTTGTCGTGGCAGTGAACCCGACGCAGGATTAGCCGTGCGGCATTGATCTGCCGATGATACAAAAAGGCGGATCCGGTGGGTGCCGCACGGCTGGGATGGCGCGGCAAGCGCGGATAGCGTCGCCGGGCTCTCGCCCCGGCGACAGGCGGACGGGGGCGTCCGCCATCCCAGCCGGTGCAATACACTAGTGTTTAACCGCGTAAATTAGACAATTTATTTACGATTTGCGAACCGCGCACTTCGCGCTTTTTCCACACGAAAGGTTTTGCGGTTTCGTTGTATGCATGGATGTATCGTTTGA
>JAISTL010000324.1 GCA_031272615.1 Methylobacteriaceae bacterium
TCCGGCGGCGCCGCAGGTTCGCAGTGACGATTCCCGCAAACCGGCAACGCCGGCTCTGTCACAGACCGGTTCCGGCAGCTGGATTTCCGACCTTCTTGACCGGGCATCCCGGGAGGAAGTGCCCCCTGCCGCCAAGCCCAAGCTCAGCGCCATGGACACCTTGGACTCCATCTCTTCCAATATCGGCGGCTACATTGACGACGCGTCCATTGCCGGTGTCTGGAATTCCTACCGGCAAGGCGAAAAGCACCCATTCTCCCGCCAGATGTATACCCGGCAGGGGCAGACGCAATACTTGGAAATCGGTGACCGCTATCGCACCGACAGCGAATTCAAGACGGCGGTGGACCGCTTTATCGAGGAGTTCGAGCGCTTGCTGCTGGAAATCGGCCCCGATGACCCCGATATGCAGATTGCCCAGAACTATCTGACGTCGGATTCCGGAAAGGTTTACACCCTTCTGGCCCACGCCTCCGGTCGTTTCGGCTGAGCGGCGAACCGCAAGGCAGTTCCAAAAGCCCGTTCCGGTGCCGGAACGGGCTTTTTTTGTTGCGCGAATCCCCGTAACCGGTGATATAGCGGGGTACGGTACAAGTCGGACATCCGTCCTTTCCAAGTCCAACCCGTCAGGTGAACCGTGAGCGAACACTTCAGCGCGTCCTCCTACAAGGACATCAAAGAACCCCCCATCCCCGTGAACGAGCAGATGCGCTCGCCGTCCTACCGCATCGCCTCGCTGGATCGCGATTATCTCCTGAGCGATTCCATGCGCGGCATCCGCTTCATGCTGGAGTACTGCAAGACCGAGGAAATTCTCCAGCACAACGGCATCCGCTCGACGATTGTGGTGTTCGGCAGCGCCCGCACCCGCGAGAATGGCACGGAACGGCAGAAATTCTGGTATGACTCCGCCCGCGCCTTCGGCAGGCTCGCGTCACTTGAAGGCGGCGCCATGGCCGGGGAAGACGGCATCCGTGACAACGTCATCGCCACCGGCGGCGGCCCGGGCATCATGGAAGCCGCCAACCGTGGCGCCCACGATGCCGGCGCGCCGTCCATCGGCTACAACATCACCCTGCCCCACGAACAGCAGCCCAACGATTATTCAACGCCGGAACTCACCTTCAATTTCCACTATTTCGCCATGCGCAAGCTGCACTTCAGCCTGCGCGCCAACGCGCTGGTGGTGTTTCCCGGTGGTTTCGGCACTTTCGACGAACTGTTCGAGCTGCTGACCCTGTGCCAGACCCGCCGCGCCCGCCGCATTCCCATCGTGCTGTTCGACCGCGCCTACTGGACATCGGTCATCAATTTTCAGTCCCTGGTCGATTACGGCATGATCAGCCCCAGCGACACCTCCATCTTCTCCTACGCCGAAACCGCCACGGACATCTGGCGGACGCTGACCACCGGCGACATGTCGGTCCTTGCTCCCGAATCCACCACCGAGCGCATGCCGCCATGGCCGAAACACGGCGAAGTCACAGATTTGTTCGAGAAATTCCTGTTCGCGTGAGTGCGGGAACCCTGAATTTGGAGCTGCTTCTTTTGAGCGCCCAACCGTGGATTTGAATTGAAGAATCCGGGCGAAGAAAGAACTTGAACTTCCTCACCTTCCGCTCTCAACAGCAGAAGCGGAGAATCCGGCCCCCCTCCCGACTCTCATTCACGCCTTCAATAATGCCCGTTGTCATCCATTGCAAACTCCGGCAACGGCGGCTGCAGTCCCTCGCAGTCATCAAAATTTTGAACGATGTTCAAAAATCTCTTGACACATGGGTTCCTTTAAGATATTTTTGAACGATGTTCAAAATCTAATCCGGAGGTTGTCATGCATCCGATTCACCGTCGCGAATGGTTTCTGGTAAACGGGGTTGCCGTAATTTCCGCTGTGATCGTTCTCGCTCTGACGGCGCTTGTCGCGTTCAAGCACACCATTCCTGTGACCCTGACCAGGTGGTTCGTGATCCCCCTCGTGCTGCTCATCATCGCCGACATCCGCCGGGCAGCGGACACCATCGCGGCAGCTCCATTGAGTTATCTGGTAGTTATATCCCACATTCTGGTCGTCTTTTCCGCGGGAGTGACCGAAGTCGGGTCAACGGAGTTTTTTGCCGGAATACTGTTATCCAGGGCGATCGCGTTTGTGCCTCTGGCTGTTGTGCCGCCGGATCCGGACTCCCCGGCCGCCCGAGCATTCGCTGCAAAACCGCGCATGGGTTCAGCCGCCGGTAAACGACTCTGGAGTAACCTGAAAACGCGGAGTAAAACAGTTCATCCGGAATTTCCTCCAGTACCTGACACCATGAAATGAGCCTCCCGATGCCGACACAAAACCGATAACGCCGCCATTTTCACCTCAATGACCACGCTTCGCCGATACTAAGGAGACCCGGAAATGTTCAAAGAACTGATGACATCGAGGCGCTTCGCCGCATTGTTCTGGTGTCAGTTTCTTTCGGCATTCAACGACAATTTCCTTCGCAATGCCCTGATTTTTCTGATTCTCCTGAAGTTTAAGGACAACGGGGACCTCGCGGGAACTCTGCTGATGCTGGCGCCGCCGGTGTTCATTCTGCCGAGTTTCCTGTTGTCGGCGCTGGGCGGTGAGCTTGCCGACCGCTACGACAAATCCCGGGTCGCCGCGCGGTTGAAACTCGCGGAGATTCCAATTGCCGTCCTCGCCGTTATCGGACTGTGGCTTTCCGGCTTTCCCGGATTGGTGAATCTCTCGATACTGCTGATGTTCACGGCACTGTTCGGCTTCGGCTGCATCTCGGCGCTGTTCGGACCCATCAAATACGGCATCCTGCCTGATCTGATAAAGGAGTCCGAACTCCCGGCGGGCAACGCCCTTGTGGAAATGGCGACATTCATTGCCATTCTGCTGGGAAGCATCCTCGGCGGCATGACAATTGCCGCCGGTCGGCACTTTGCCCTTTTCGGCGTATTGATCATTGGCCTCGCCGTCATGAGTTACCTTTCGGCCGGGCTCATTCCGCCGACAGCGGAAGCTTCCCCCTCTCTTGTGGTTGACCGAAATATCCTGCGTTCCACCCGCAAACTGCTCTCCGGGCTGGCGAAATCACCCCTGCTGATGAAATGCGCGCTGATTGTCTCATGGTTCTGGTTGATGGGCGCGGTGATGCTCAGTCTGCAGGCCGCGGTGGTCGAACAGGTTTTCAACGGAACAGCCGGCGTCATCACCGCCTTCATCGTATTCTTCGCCGTTGGCGTTGCCGTCGGCTCCACGGCAGCCGCCTGGCTCGCGGCGGGGCGTATCATCATGCTGCCGACGCCGGTTGCCGCCCTGTTGATGGGTGCGTTCACGCTGGATATCGGCTGGGTCATTTCCGGCGCGATACGACCGGAGGTTCCGCTCGGCGTTGCCGCGTTTTTCCAAACCACGGCAGGCTATCGTCTCGCCTTCGATTTCATCGGGCTCGCCGCCGCCGGCGGCCTTTATGTCGTACCCACATTTGCCGCCCTTCAGGCCTGGGCCAATCCGGAAAACCGGGCGCGCATCGTCGGCGGCGTCAATGTGCTTTCCTCCGCGGCCATGGCGTTGGGGTCCCTCGTTGTCATCGGCATCAAAACCGCGGGATTTTCCTACGGTGACATCTGCCTCCTGCTCGGCCTCTGCAACCTGGCGATTGCCACCGCCGTCTTTTTGACCCTGCCGACCTCCGCCGCCGGAGATGCGCTGCACATGCTGTTTCGCACGTTGTTCCGCATGGAAATCAACGGCCTTGAACACATCAGGGCCGCGGGCGACCACCCGGTGGTCATTACCAACCACGTGAGTTTTCTTGACGCTCCTCTGGCGCTGGCGCTCCTTGACCGCAAACCCGTGTTCGCCATCGACCGGGGCATGTCTCGACGCTGGTGGATCAAGCCGTTTCTCCGCCTGGTGCACGCCGTCGCCATCGAACCGGGCAAACCGCTGGCCACCCGCGCGCTGATCAACGAAGTCAACACCGGAGAAGCTCTGGTGATTTTCCCCGAGGGACGTATCACCGTGACGGGTTCCCTCATGAAAATTTACGACGGCGCCGCAATGATCGCCGACAAAACCGATTCTCCCGTCGTCCCCGTGCGGATCGACGGCCTGGAGCAGACTCCGTTCTCCCGACTCGATGGCTCCCAAACCCGCCGCCGCCTGTTCCCGAAACTGCGCGTTACGGTTTTCCCGCCGCGCCGCATCGATGTCGCCGCCGACATCAAGGGCCGCGAACGGCGCCGACAGGCCGGCGACGCCCTCTATCGGGTGATGTCGGACATGATGTTCGACACCGCGGTGGACAACACCACCATCTTCGAGGCCATCGTCGGCGCGGCGCTCAAATACGGCCCGTCGCGCGTCGCCGTGGAAGATCCGGCATTCGGTCCGCTGACCTACAGGCAACTGCTGATCCGCGCCCGGGTTTTGGCGCGTCCGCTGGCAAAGCTCGCTTCGGAACACGGCGCCGTCGGCATTCTGCTTCCCAACTCGGTGCCGACCACCGCATGCCTGCTTGCCGTTCTCTCCGCCGGGCGTGTTCCCGCCATCCTCAATTTCACCGCCGGCGGCGCCCATATGATGAGCGGCTGCCGCGCCGCCGCCCTGACCTCGGTGGTGACCTCCCGCGCCTTCGTAGAACGGGCCGGCCTCGGCCACATCGTCTCCAGCCTGGGACAAACCCTGCGTATTGTTTATCTGGAAGACATTGCCGCCGATGCCGGCCCATTAGTCAAAGCCGATGCCGCGCTGTTCTGGAACAAGCCGCTCAACAGGCGCTCCGAACATGACACGGCGGTGATCCTGTTCACCTCCGGCTCCGAGGGAACTCCCAAAGGAGTGGCTCTGTCATCGCGCAATATGCTCGCCAACATCGCCCAGGCACGCGCCCGCATCGATTTCGGCCTCAACGACAAGCTTTTCAATGTGCTGCCGCAGTTCCACTCCTTCGGCCTCACCATCGGCACCTTTCTGCCGCTGGTGTGCGGCGTGCCGCTCTATCTCTACCCCTCGCCGCTGCATTACCGCGCGGTGCCGGAACTGGTGTACGACACCAATTCCACCATACTGTTCGGCACGGACACCTTCCTCAACGGCTACGCCCGGGCGGCGCACCCTTATGATCTGCGCTCGGTGCGCTATGTGATTGCCGGGGCGGAACCGATCAAAGCGGCCACCCGCATGATCTACCTGGAAAAGTTCGGCCTGCGTATTTTTGAAGGCTACGGCGTCACCGAAGCCGCCCCGGTATTGGCGCTGAATACGCCGATGTTCAACCGTTTCGGCACCGTCGGGCGTCTGCTGCCGGGTATCGAAACCAAAATCGAACCGGTTCCCGGCCTTGACGACGGCGGACGCCTGCTGGTCAAGGGCCCCAATATCATGCTCGGCTATCTGAAGGAGAGCCGCCCCGGCGTGGTGGAACCACCCGCGGACGGCTGGTACGACACCGGCGACATCGTGTCCGTGGACGACGACGGTTATCTCACCATCCGCGGGCGGGCCAAACGCTTCGCCAAGGTGGGCGGCGAAATGGTGTCGCTGACCTCGGTCGAGACTCTCGCCGCCGAAATCTGGCCCGGCGCTCCCGCCGCCGCCGCCGTCGCCCCCGACGCCCGCAAGGGCGAGAAAATCGTGCTGTTCACCGAAGCGCCCCACGCCGCCCTTGACGCCTTCAGGGCCGCCGCCCGGAACCGGGGCATCGGCGAGATCGCCATCCCCGCCGAAGTCATTGTTCTGGAACACCTTCCCCTGCTGGGCTCCGGCAAGGCCGACCTTGCCGCCCTGGAGCAACTGGCGCGGGAACGGGCAGCCTGATCGGAAAACGCTCTGACAATCGGCTTTCAGCCGGGAAATTGCGTAGTGTGGCTCAGTATTTGCCCTGGAGACCGATGGAGATGGAGTAGGACTTGTTCTGCATCCCGCCGGAATTTCCCAAGGCTTGATCCCACACCAGGGTTTCTGTATCAACTATGAACATCGGCCCCTTGAGATCCTTGTAGACGGTGTAGGAGCCCTCGATGAACGCCTTGACATGCTCGGTGAAATAGTATCCCATGGAACCTTCGAGGGAATAGAACGTACCGTTATAGCCGCGGTCGATGAAATCCAGACCGCGCAGAAAATGGCTGTCGTAAACCTTGGATTTGACGGCGGGACCATATTTGACCCGGGCGCCGAATTCTAAACCACCATAATTGGCTTCCGCGGCAAGCCCGAGGAAGGGGGCATAAAACATCTGTTTGTAGCCGATGCCGGCGACGCCGGGATCGAAATAGCCGGTATCACCATAATAATCGTAGGTGCCGCCGCGCGCCGTCCAACTGTAGCGGCTTTGGCGATACCCCATGAGCAATCCGCCGCGGGCATTGGAATCCCTCAGTACCCAACCTTTCAGGATGA
>JAISTL010000326.1 GCA_031272615.1 Methylobacteriaceae bacterium
TGAGCGATAGGGACCGGCGAACAATACCCAGCCGTCGGCCGGGGAAACAACGAAGGAATTGGCGCGGGTTTGCAGAGTGATTCCCTTGGTGGTGCCGCCCAGACCGTCGGGTTCTCCGAACCGGTGCAGGATTTCTCCGTTGACCGGCAGCGGCAGCATGCCCCGCAGGTTGCGGAATGCGGTTTTGGGAGCAAGGCGGGCGGGGTCGGAAAACGGCAGCGCCGAACCGGAGGCGGAGGGGGCGCTTTCAGAAAGTCTGCGGGCTGCCGCCGCGGCCACGCGGGCGCTTTCTACGTTTTCTTCCATGCCGTCGATGAGTTCCTGCAGGGTTTGCGCCCGGGACGCGAGGTCCTGCGCCTTCCGGCGCTCTTCATCCATCTGCTGCCGGTTGGCGGCGAGGCTGTTCTGGCGGGCATCGACCAGGGCCGTCAGCCGCTGTTGTTCCTCGCCGAGGGCAGCCAGTTCCCCGCGCAGTTTCTCCCGTTCCTCGTCGACGTTTTTCCTGACGGCGGCAAGGTCTTCCAGGTCATTGACGAGAATGTCCAGTTCCTCCCGCATTTCTCCCAGCACCGGGTCCATGAGAATGGACGTCCGCACCGCCTGGAGCATGTCGTCCGGTCGGGAAAGCACGGCGGGGGGCAGGCTTTTGCCCATGCGCTGCAGGATGGTCAGCACCTCGGCGATGAGCTCGCGGCGGCTCTCCAGGGAGGTGCGGATGGCGCTCTCGTTTTCGGAAAGAGCGGCCAGGCGGTTTTCCAGGGCGCGGACGCGGATTTCGCCGGATTTCAGACGTTGTGCCGCCGACAGCAGACCGGCATTGAGGGCGACCCGGTCCCCGGCGAGACGCGTCGCTTCCTCCTCGAGGTTTTTCATGGTTTCGGCGGTTTGCCTGCGGGCATGCTCAACGGCCTGGAGTTCTTCTTCCTTCAGGGCGCGCTCGGCGTAGGTCTCGTCGCCGGAAACCGACGGTTCCTGCCCGGCGGCCGGAACGGTCAGGGCCAATACCAGAAGGCCGGCGCGGCACATCCCGAGGCCGGAAAAAGCAAAAGCGCCGCTGTGTTTTGCCGATGCCAAGGGGTCACTCCTCTGTTCCGGTGCGATGATAGGGATGGCCGATGAGCTGGGTGAGCGCCCGGTAGAGCTGCTCGGCGACCAGCACCCGCGCCAGCTGGTGCGGCAGACTCAGGCGCCCGAAGGAAACGCCCCAGTCCGTCGCGGCGCGCACGTCGGTGGACAACCCGTCCGCTCCGCCGAGAATGCAGGTCGCGGCGCTGACGCCGGAGTCCCGCCACTGCCGCAGCGTTTCGGCGAATACGGCGCTGGTGGGCGAAGGAAACCGCTCGTCGAAAACGATGCGTCGGCTTGCCTCGGATTTCTGCAACAGCAACACTCCCTCCTCGCGCATCCGCGTCTCCGCCTGGCGGGCGCGGCTTTCCGGGATTTCCACGCACGTGAAACCGGTGAGCCCGGCGGTTTTGCCGGCGGCGCGCGCCCGTTCCAGATACCGTTCGGCCAGCTCCCGTTCCGGCCCGGATTTCAAACGCCCGATTGCGATGAGAGCGATTTTCAACGGGCGCTCTCAATTGCCGGCGCGGGCAGGCCGTCCGGCCGCTCGACACCCCAGATTTTTTCCAGGTTGTAGAAGGCGCGCACTTCGGGGCGGAAAATGTGCACCATTACGTCGCCGGCGTCGACCAACACCCAGTCACACGCCGGAATCCCCTCAATCCGCGGCGTGCCGTAGCCGCCGTCTTTCAGGGCCTCATAGACACGATCGGAAATGGCGGAGACATGACGATTCGACCCCCCTGAGGCAATCACCATATAATCCCCCAGGGTGGTTTTTCCGGCCAGGGGAATCAGAACGATCTCCTCGGCCTTCATTTCATCCAGAACTTTCAGAACAAGATTTTTCTTTGCGGTTGTTTCAGCGGGTATCGCGGACATCAGTGCTTGGTTTCCGTGCTTCTCTCGGGTTGCGGACGGATGTGACCGCCCGGATGTCTCTTATAGCGCGATTGGGTGAGGATGCCAGAAAAAACTCAAATCCGGGACACGGGGTCGCCGGGCGTTCCCATTGCCCCCGGGCGCACGGGGTGTGGACCGGTTTCCCCCGGTCGGTCGGCGGACCAATCGCGGTGTCGTGCCTATGCGTGCCGACAAAGCGGATGTCAATGCACCGGTCGCGTCATGTCTCCTGTTTTTCCACGCCCACACCGCGGCGGCGCAGTTCGGTGGAAGAAGCGGCGGAGCGCGGACCGTAGAGATAGGTCCAGCACGGCGGGCGGCGGCGGGTCAGGGCGGCGGCCCGTTGGGAGGGAAGGCGGCGGCGGGCCAGAAAACGCCCGGCCCGGCTGTTTTGCGCCTTGAGCGTCGCGCCCGGGCGGTCAACGACGGCAATGAGCACGTCATCCACGATGTCCTGCCAGTCCTCCCACAGATGAAACGTCGCCAGGTTGTCGGCGCCCATGATCCAGACGAACCGCACGTCGGGACGGCGCTTTTTGAGGTATCGCAGGGTGTCCACCGTATAGCGGGAGTTCAGGGACTCCTCGAAGCCGGTGATGATGAAGCGGGGCGAGCGGGCGATGCGGCGGCAGGCGGCCATGCGGTCCTTCAGGCCCGGCAGCCCGGAGGTGTTCTTCAACGGGTTGCCTGGGGTGACGATCCACCAGACCCGGTCAAGGCGCAGGCGCTCCAGGGCAAGCTCCGACACCAGGCGGTGCCCGGCGTGGGGCGGATTGAACGAGCCGCCGTAGAGCCCGACCGTGAGGCCCGGCGCGGTGGCGGGCAAACGCACCGGAAACGACGGGGTGTGGTTGAGGCGCGGCTTGTCCGTCATGGCGATCAACCCCCAAGGTTGCGTCACCGCTGCTGCGCGGGACGACATGACCGTCACCCTTATCCCAAGGACCGGCGGGTTTCAAGGGCGGCGCCGGTCTGCCTCAATAAAACAGGAACACCACGATTTGCGGCGCGATGACCCGCAGGAACATGGTGAGCGGATAAACAGCGGCATAGGAAAGGGCCTGGGCCTCGGAGGACGACAGGGAATTGGCGAAGGCCAAGGCGGGCGGGTCGGTCATGCTGCCGGCGAGAACGCCGCACAGCACCAGGTAGTTCTGTTTCAGGACGATACGGGCGGCAACGGCGACAAAAAGAAGGGGAACGAGGGTGATGAACACGCCGTAGAACATCCAGGTGAGACCCGGGCCGTTGACGAGGGTATCGACGAAAGCGCCGCCGGATTTGAGGCCGACGCAGGTGAGAAACAGCACAATGCCGATTTCCCTCAGCGCGGCGTTGACCGGCGGCGGCATGAACCACACCAGCGGGCCGACATGCCCCAACCGGCTGAAAATAATGGCGACAATCAGCGGGCCGCCGGCAAGACCCAGCTTGACGGCGGCGGGCATACCCGGAATGTGCAGCGGAATGCTGCCGACAAGGACGCCCAAAGCGATGCCGATGAAAATCGGCGCGATTTGCGCGTGCTGCAGTTTCTTGGCCTTGTTGCCGATAACGGCGACGACCTCGCGGATGCGGTCTTCCTCGCCGATGACGGTGAGAATATCGCCGAACTGCAGGTGCAGAGCCGCCGACGGCGTGAGCTCGACGCCGGAGCGGTTGACCCGGGAGATGGTGACCCCGAAGCGGCTGCGAAAGCGCATCTCCGAGATGGATTTGCCGAGGGCCTTGGCGTTGGTAACCACCATGCGCTCCCACTTGAGGTCACTCGGCATGGCCTTGAGGTCGATATCGGATTCCTGCCCGAGGATGAGCCGCAGGTCTTTGAGCCGTTCGGCCGGGCCGATGGCCAGAACCACATCGCCGGTCTTCAGGCGGTGGTTCGGGTCGGCGACAAGCTGGCGGCCGTCGTGAAGGACGCGGGAAATGGTGACGTCCAGGGCGTTGAAGCCCGGGATGTTCTTCAGCTTCAAGCCGTCCATGTTGGGGTTGAGGACGGCGATGTTCATGGTTTCCATCGGCAGGATGCCGGCGCGCCGGCGGGTGTCGAAGGCTTCGGCCTCGCCGGCGACATGCACGCGAAAAGCAAACCGGATCAGCAGCATGGTGATGAGAATGCCCATGATGCCGAAGGGGTAGGCGACGGCATAGGCCATGCCGAGAATCTCACCGGATTGCTCGCCGCCGCCGAATTCCGACAGCACCTGCTGGGCGGCGGCCAGCGACGGAGTGTTGGTGGTTGCCCCCGACAGTATCCCGAGTACCGCCGGCAGCTCCAGCCCCGAAAGGAGATGGACGATGACGGCCGTCGCGGTGCCGAACACGACGATGGCCGCGGCCAGGCCGTTCAGCACCAGGCCGTGGTGGCGCAACGAGGCAAAGAAGCCGGGGCCGACCTGCACGCCGATGGAGTAAACAAACAGAATCAGCCCGAATTCGCGGACGAATTCCAGAATATTGCCGTTGATGGTGACGCCGAAATGGGCAAAGGCGATGCCGGAAAACAGCGCGCCGCCGATTCCGAGCTTGATGCCCTTGTAGCCGATATTGCCGAATCCCAGCCCGACGGCGCCGGCACAACACAAAACCAGCACAGCGTAGGCGACACCGTGTCCGGCGGTCTGGAAAGCTTGAATAAACTCGTTCATGACATGAATGCCCCTGTGACAGCTCCCGTTTGGAGCGAACGAACGGTTCAGATCATCTCACATGACGATAACACCGGCCGGAGGCGGCGGCAAGAATAATGTGATTCACCTTCACAAGATTATAGATGGGGTCCGCCGGGTGCCGTTCCCATGAACCGCAGCGTCGTTACGTTGATAGGAAAAGGGCTGCGGCCGCGGGCTCAACGCGTCTGCCGCCCGCGGCATCCCGGCGCGGTTCGATGCGCAATCCGGCGCCGGAAACAGCATCAGTCAAGTGCCATGACAACGGATGCGAGGCGTGTGGGTGCATTTGCCGGCAGACACTCAGCCTTCTTTGATTTCCTCTTCCGCGTCCTGATCCTGCGGCGGCAGGTCCGGTTCCGGGTCAGGCAGCGGCGGCGGCAGGGGTTCGGGTTCCGGTGAGGGCGGCACAAAGGGTGTTGCTGTCTCCCGCGGTTCTTCCTCGGCGCGTAGGCGGCTCTCCCGCAACACGCCGATTTCCGTGAGAATCGGATAGGCGACGGAGGTCAGGTGGGCGTTGATGCGCTTCAGATCCCGCAGAATGTCGAGATGCAGCGAGCTGCTGAGCACGGTTTCGAAGCGTTTTTCCTGATAGCGCTTGAAGTGGGCGGTGGAGGAATCGCTCTCCATGCGGCGGATTTCCTCCTTGCTTTCCACCAGCTGGCGGGCCAGCTTGGGGTCGCGGGTCATGAACACCGTTTGCGCCAGGTGCAGGTTCTCGATGGTGCGCATGAACATGATTTCAATTTCGTTGAAGCCCTCGAGCGAAAACATGATCTGTTTTTCGCTCTTCTTCTCGGCTATGCGCGACAGGCTCTTTTCGATGATATCGCCGACATGCTCGAGGTTGATGGAATAGTTGACGATGAGATCGGAAAACTCGAGGTCTTTTTCCGAAAGCTGGGTGCGGTTGAGTTTGGCGATGAACTTCTTGGTCGCCTCCTGCAGGGCGTCGACCTTGTCATCCTGGGAGCGGATGTAATAAACGAGCTCCTCCTCGTCATTGCGCAGCGCCTGCAGGCTGTTTTCCAGCATGCGTTCCACGGTGTCGCCGATGCGCAGGGTCTCCCGCTGGGCGGCGAGCAGGGCGGTTTGCGGCGTAATCAGCGCGGCGTCGGTGAGGTATTTCGGTGAATCCGGTGCGTCCGCCGGAATCGGCAGCAGCTTGACGATGAGTGTCGACAGCGGGTTGAGGAACGGCATGAACAACACGCCGAGCGCGACGTTGAAGGCCACGTGCACGTCCACCGGGAAGCGGGCGCCGAAGCCCCAGGA
>JAISTL010000008.1 GCA_031272615.1 Methylobacteriaceae bacterium
GAAGGAATCGGACTTTCCGACATCATGGATGTCAAGGACAATCCGATGCGGATTCTCGACCTCGTGGACGTGGACTCGTCCAGCGACTGAAAAACGGCTTTCCGGCGGCAAGCGGAAAAGGAGCGTTTCGGCGCTCCTTTTTTGTTGACGTCAGTCCTGAAATTCCCGGGGTCACCCTTGTCTTTTCGCGCTTCAGTGACCATCTGATAAGCGGTGAATGCACGCCTCGAGGGGCGCGCAGGAAAGGACAATGACTGATGAATCTGGAAAAATATACCGAACGCGCCCAAGGCTTCGTGCAATCCGCGCAAATGCTGGCAACGCGGGAGGGGCACCCGCAATTCGCCCCGGAGCATCTTCTCAAGGTGCTGCTCGATGATCCGGAAGGGTTGTGTGCCGGGTTGATTGAACGGGCCGGAGGCAGCGCGGTGACGGCGCGCTCCGGCATCGAGGCGTGGCTCCGGCGCCAACCGCGGGTTTCGGGCAATGCCGCCCAGCCCCATGCCACGCGGGATCTGATGCGGTTGTTTGAAACCGCCGAGAAAATCGCCGAAAAGGCAGGGGATTCCTTTGTCACCGTGGAGCGGCTGCTGCTGGCGCTGGCCATCGAAAGCGACACGGAGGCCGGGAAAATCCTCAAACAGGCCGGAGCCAACCCGCAAAACCTGAACAATGCCATCAACGCACTGAGGAAGGGCCGCACCGCTGACAGCGCCACGGCGGAAAACGCCTATGAGGCGCTGAAGAAATACACCCGCAACCTGACGGAAGACGCGCGCGAGGGCCGGCTGGACCCGGTGATCGGCCGCGACGAGGAAATCCGCCGCGCCATCCAGGTGCTGTCGCGCCGCACCAAGAACAACCCGGTGCTCATCGGCGAACCGGGCGTGGGCAAAACCGCCATCGTCGAGGGTCTGGCGCTGCGCATCATCAACGGCGACGTGCCGGAAAGCCTGCAGGACAAGGACCTGTTGGGGTTGGACATGGGTGCGCTCATTGCCGGCGCCAAATACCGCGGCGAATTCGAGGAGCGCCTCAAGGCGGTGCTCGGGGAAGTGTCCGCCTCGGACGGCGGCATCATTCTGTTCATCGATGAGATGCACACCCTGGTCGGCGCCGGCAAGACCGATGGCGCCATGGATGCCTCCAACCTGCTGAAACCCGCCCTGGCGCGGGGAGACCTGCACTGCGTCGGCGCGACGACACTGGATGAATACCGCAAATATGTGGAAAAAGACGCGGCGTTGGCGCGGCGCTTCCAGCCGGTTTATGTCGGCGAGCCGACCATCGAGGATACCATTTCCATCCTGCGCGGCATCAAGGAAAAATATGAACAGCACCATGGCGTGCGCATCGCCGACAGCGCGCTGGTGGCGGCGGCGACGCTCTCGAACCGCTATATCACCGATCGGTTTCTGCCGGACAAGGCCATCGATTTGATGGACGAAGCGGCCTCCCGCCTGCGTATGCAGGTCGATTCCAAACCCGAGGAACTCGACAGTGTCGACAGGGAAATCATCCGCCTGAAAATCGAGGGCGAGGCCCTGAAGAAAGAGACAGACGCCGCCTCCAAGGATCGCTTGCAGCGGCTGGAGAAGGAACTGGTGGATCTGGAGGAGAAATCCGCCGCCATCACCGCCCGCTGGAAGGCGGAGAAAGACAGGCTCGGCAAGGCGGCGACTCTCAAGAAACAGCTGGACGACGCCCGCACCGAACTGGCCCAGACCCAGCGTAACGGGCAGTTCCAGCGGGCCGGGGAGCTGGCTTACGGCATCATTCCCGGGCTGGAGAAGGAACTTGCCGAAGTCGAAGAGAAAGCCGGCGGCATGATGGAAGAGGCGGTGGTGCCCAACCACATCGCCCAGGTCGTGTCGCGCTGGACCGGAATTCCGGTGGAAAAGATGCTGGAAGGCGAGCGGGAAAAGCTGCTGCGCATGGAATCCGTCATCGAGAAACGGGTGGTCGGTCAGGATGAAGCCGTCGCCGCGGTCTCCACCGCCGTGCGGCGCGCCCGCGCCGGATTGCAGGACCCGAACCGGCCCATCGGCTCCTTCATGTTCCTCGGCCCCACCGGAGTGGGCAAAACCGAGCTGACCAAGGCGCTGGCCGAATTCCTCTTCGACGATGAAACCGCCATGATCCGTCTGGACATGTCGGAATACATGGAGAAGCATTCGGTGTCACGGTTGATCGGCGCGCCTCCGGGCTATGTCGGTTACGAGGAGGGCGGCGCCCTGACGGAAGCGGTGCGCCGGCGCCCCTATCAGGTGGTTCTGTTCGACGAGGTGGAAAAGGCGCATCCCGATGTCTTCAACGTGCTGCTGCAGGTGCTGGACGATGGCCGCCTCACCGACGGCCAGGGACGGGTGGTGGATTTCCGCAATACGCTCATCATCATGACCTCCAATCTGGGGGCGGAGTTCCTTGTCGCCCAACCCGAGGGGCAGGACAGTTCCGCCGTGCGCGATGAAGTGATGGCGGTGGTGCGCCAGGCCTTCCGGCCGGAATTCCTCAACCGCATCGATGAAATCATCCTGTTCCATCGTTTGAAACGCGAACAGATGTCGGCCATCGTCGATATCCAGCTGCAGCGCCTTCAGCGCCTGCTCCAGGACCGCAAGATTACCCTCGGCATGACGCCGGAGGCGCGGGGCTGGCTCGCCGGCAAGGGGTATGACCCGGCCTACGGTGCGCGGCCTTTGAAACGCGCTATCCAGAAATATGTGCAGGACCCGCTGGCGGAACTGCTTCTGGCCGGTAAAATCCACGATGATATGACGGTGCCGGTGGATTTGGGCCTCGACAGCCTGGTGTTCGCCGGAGAGGTGATGCCGTCCATGGAAGCCCGTCCGTCGGGAACGAAACTGAACTGAGACGTCGGTCCTGACCATTGACATCGCCGCCGGGTTGCGTGAGCAATCCGGCGGTGTCGTGCCGAAGGGATTTCCGGCGGGGTTTCCGGAGCGTCCGGAATGGTGTTCATAATTTTGTCGTCGCGCCCCCTTATATTCGGCGCGTCAACGCATTACATAACGGACACGCGAAAAATAAGCTTTCCCATTCCCCTCGCTTCTTATATACCCGTGCCCGATTCCAATCCGTTTATGCTGTAAGGTCAGAGATGTTTGCCACCGTCGCAAAAAAGATTTTCGGTTCCGTCAACGATCGCCGTATCAAATCGTATCAACCCAAGGTCAAGGCGATCAATGCCCTGGAAAAGGAACTCGAAGCCCTTTCCGACGAAGAGCTGCGGGCGCGCACCGATGTGTTCCGCCGGCAGGTGGCCGAGGGCACGACTCTCGATGAGCTTCTGGTTCCGGCGTTCGCCACCGTGCGCGAAGCCTCCAAGCGAACCCTGGGGCAACGCCATTTTGACGTTCAGCTCGTCGGCGGCATGGTGCTGCACGAAAGCGGCATTTCCGAGATGCGCACCGGCGAAGGCAAAACCCTGGTCGCCACGCTGCCGGTTTATCTCAAGTCCCTGGAGGGCAAGGGCGTTCACGTGGTGACCGTCAACGACTATCTGGCGCGGCGCGACGCCGAATGGATGGGCGCCATCTATTCGTTCCTCGGCATTTCTGTCGGAGTCATTGTCCATGGGCTGGACGATTCCGAGCGCAAGGCGGCCTATGCCTGTGATGTCACCTACGGCACCAACAACGAGTTCGGCTTCGATTATCTTCGCGACAACATGAAGTACAGTTTTGACGACATGGTGCAGCGGGGCCACCACTATGCCATCGTCGACGAGGTGGACTCCATCCTGATCGACGAAGCGCGCACGCCGTTGATCATCTCCGGCCCGGTGGAGGACATG
>JAISTL010000023.1 GCA_031272615.1 Methylobacteriaceae bacterium
GAACCATCAGCACAATCAACAGGCCTATGCCAATGAGCGCGCCGGGCCGAATCATTGCGGAGCGGGATATGTCACCGTCATCGGGTTCCCGGGTTTCCTCTTCAAGTTCCTGCTTTCCAGCCTCGAGATTCTGCTCTCCGGCCTTTTTCAACCACCCCGTCGATATTTCTGACTTCGCATCAACCCCAAATCCATTGTGGTATATGTTGGCCATTTGGTAACATGCGGCGGTATCGCCTTTCCGTGCAGCCTCATAGATACTGTGGCGGACCATTGTGGACCAATCATATGCCTCAAGGCTCCAAACGCCGGCCCCTGCTATCACGGCGGATTTGAACCTCGAGGTGAGGTACACGTAACCGATAAAAAGCCGCGCCCGGGCATCGCCCTGTTCAGCGGCGGTGATATGTTGCTCCAGAGTTATTCTGAGCCTCTTTACTCGGCTTCTGCGCCCCTCGTCGCCTATTCCTTCCATCATGGTATTATACCAGGTGCCGTCGGGAACCACGGTGTCTTCATAATAATACGCTTTGGCCAATCGGGACAATGAGAGGGTATCTTTCAGTTTTACGGCCTTTCGATACTGCTCCATGGCTCTTTTGGACCACTTCTCGCCTTCGGTTTCGTCGGCGGAGGTGCTTTTTTCGTAGGAAATTATATCTTCAAGTTTCTCCGGCGCGTCGGCATATTTGTGCTCCACCGCCATTTGCTCCGCCGTCACCGCCGCCCTGTTCTTCCACATCTCGGCTTCAGCGATATTCATGGTCACGCCGGCTCCCGAGCGGTACAAATCGCTCAAGTGAGACTGCGCGAGGGCATGACCTTGCTCGGCGGCCATTCTGAACCACTTGGCCCCTTCAACCAAATCCTGGGGAATGCCCAAAATAAGATAGTCGTGGTAGTACGCTCTGCCCAGTCGGTACTGCGTCTCGACGTCCCCTCGCGCCGCCGCCGTTTTATACTGCTCCAAAGCCAACCCGAACCACTTGTCCGCTTCGGCATTGTTCCTGGGAACACCCTGTCCGGACAGGAACATGTGGCCCAGCTGCTCCTGCGCCTTCCCATGACCATTCTCCGCCGCCATCAAGTACCACTTGGCCGCTTCAGTCACTCCATCGTAGTATTCTATGCGGTACTTCTCACCCAGCCGGAACTGTGCGTCGGGATTCCCCTGCTCCGCGTCTTTTTTCAACTGCTCCACGGCCAGTGCGTACCATTTGGCCGCTTCCTCGCTATCCGCGGGAATGCCGTCTCCGGATCTGAACATGTTGCTCAACTGCTCCTGCGCGGCGGCATGGCCCTTGCCCGCGGCCAGCCTGTACCATTTGAGCGCTTCCATTCTGTTTCTGCGGACACCGGCGCCGGTGTGGTACTTCCGGGCCAGGTCATACTGCGCCCGGGCGTCGCCGTGCCGCGCCGCCATTTTGAACCACTTGTCGGCTTCCGCTTTGTCCACCGGGACACGATATCCCCAATAGTACATATGGCCCAGCCGGTACTGCGCCTTGGCATCCCCTTGCGCCGCGGCCTTTCTGTACTGTTCCAAAGCCTGCCCGAACCACTCGTCCTCTCCCGTTTCGTCATCGCCAACGCCGTGTCCGGAGGAATCTATCCGGTTCAATCTCCTGCGCGCTTCGGCATGACCTTGCGCCGCCGCCAGTTTGAACCAATGGATCTTTTCAGCGTCATCCCGGGGAACGCCGTTCCCGTTGTCGTACATGTCGCCCAACCGGTAATACGCCTCGGCATCCTCCAGCTCCGCGGCTTTTTTGTATTGCTCAAAAGCCTTTCTGTACCACTTGTTGGCTTCATCGTGATCCGCCTCGATGCCTTCTCCGGTTTTGAACATGTAGCCCAGTTGCTCCTGCGCGTCGGCGTGTCCCAGCTCGGCCGCCAGTTTGAACCATTTCAACGCAACAGATTTGTCTTCATGGAATCCGACTCCGGAATAAATCCTGAGGGCGAACTTATATGCCTCCCGGGCGTCCTGCTGCTCCGCCGGGCGAACGGTTTCCTTGTTGGGCAGCGGCGCCTCGCCGAAAAACCGTTCCCCCGCTCCGGCCGGCAATCCGAACATGCTCATCAGAAAAATCAAGGTCAGAATGAACTGTCTCATCGTTGGGTCGCTTTCTTTGTTCCCGTTCGATCATTGAGACGCGGGCCGGAGGAAAAAGCTTGGCGCTTTTTGCAGTGTTTTTCAAAAATGCGCGTGTCTGGAGCAGCCTTGGTGGATGCGGGTGGACGCGGGTGGACGGGTTTGCCCGGCGGCCACATGCGCCGCCGGTTGGTGGTATCCACGCCCAGGCGCCGCCGTCACCCGAGAGCGTGGACGACGCAATCCGGATAAAACACCTTCACCCGGTTTGTACCGGTTCGGGAATAACGGCTGACGCGAAGTTTGAAATATCGGCGCAATTGCTGATGAACTCTTCAATGTTCGCCAACACCAGGTCGTCCTCACGCCGTTTCAGCCTGCGGGTTCTGCCTTTGTAAACCAGAATGCGCATCACCTTGAAAGACTTGTCGAGCCCCAAATTCTCCAACAGTTCCGCGTCGTACAGGTGTCTGGCGTCCGCGGAGAAGACCGCGTTCGGGTTGACGGCAACCGCGCTTTTGACTTCAATCAGCCGCGCATATCCGTTCTCCCGGTTCAGCACCACACAATCAATCTCGCGACCTTGCAAGTCCCGATACTTGAATGCCTTTTCGTCCGGTTTCACGCTGTGGAGAATGTGCGTTGCAACGATGGTTTCATTCATCGCGCCTTCCGCGGCTTGCTCGATCGATTGTTCAAATACCCTTTGTTGTATGCTCCCGATTTTGCCCAAGGCATCGATGGTTTCATTCACCGCATACGACATCAGGGCGTTTTGGGTGAAATAGTAGTTTGATTGGGTGCTGGCAATTCCGGTCAACGATGATTTGAACTCGGTCAGACAGCCGATATTCAACAGGAAGCCGATCAATGCGTCGATGACCTCGCCCGGGTGTTTTATTCCCCGGAAGTCATCGTAAATGCTCATTTCGTCAGCAATCCGCTTTTTGATATCGTCCTTGTTCTGCTTGCTCCAACCGCTGACGGCAGTTCCCAAATCGGCGATCGTGCGTTGGTGCGCATCACGGATGAACATGCGTCGGATCGAGTCTTCCGCCGTGCTTTTCAGAATACTGATGACTGCCTTGTAAATCACCGCCGGGCTCAGTCCATAGAGCAGGTCCGTGTAAACATTTCTGCGCAAGATGCCATCAAAGCAATGATCGAGCGTGTGTATGAGATTGTCGACAATACTCTGCCGAAGAAATGATTCGACATTTCCTGATTCGAATAGCCCGCCGTGATGTTTATAATTTTCGAATGACTTGCCGACGACCCGTTTATACTCGGAGTAAGTCATGTAATTGGTGGAAAACTGCTCGAAGCGATGAAAGAGAGCATCCTCACGGGTGAGCCACAGTAAAAAGCTGTCGGTTCCGGAGATCACAATCTTGACTTTTCTGCCCGGGACGATGCGATCCGCCCACTCCGCGACAAGTGACATAAAACCGTTAAGGTATGAGGCTTCATCGACGAAGAAACAGGTGATCCCTTTGTCGGCAAGCGAGTATATTTCATCGGTCACCACATCCATTCCGGTATCGTTATAGTTGAATCGTGCGTAGGCAACCGTGTGACCGTCCGCAATGAGTTGCTGCGCCGCTTGAAGCATCCCCACCGTTTTTCCGGTGGCGCGAATTCCGAACACAATGCCGACGCCGGCGTTGAAGCAATTCCGCAGGCAGTAATCAATCAGCGGCTGCACAAAATCACGGCGGTTGAAACGTCCTTTTTCGTCGGAAGTCTCACTGCTGATTGTCGCCTGCAACTCTTCGCCTGTCTGAAAAACGCCGCGTTTGTTCCCGCTCATCGATGTTGTCCCGTAGTCCTGTGGCCGGGAGGTTATAACACATGTCGCTCGTCGTTGCAGGCTCTTATAATTGATGGATATGCAAGTTCCCGTTCAACAGTCGCTGAGCGGACCGGCGGGAAACCCGGTGTTTATTCTGCGCATGACCCGTGACATCGCGGGGTCCGGTTTTGCGAAACCGGCCCAACCATCCACCGATGGAGCGGCGCCTCTGCCGGTTGTTGATGCAATTCCCCGAAAATATCATTATGACTCATCCGCCGACTCATTGCCCGCCGAACCGGGTTTCCCATCCGCAGCAAGGAAAGTGCCATGACAAAAAGCACCCCCTCTCATTCCCTCGACGATTTGAACGAACGTTCCAACCCCGAACGCCCGGCGCATCGCAGCCGGGATATTCTGGAAGGGCCGGAATGGGCCAATGTCCGCGCGCTGTACAAGGCGGCGGGATACAGCTCCGGCGAGCTGAAAAAGCCGATGATCGCGGTGGTCAATTCCTGGAACGACATCTGCCCCGGGCACACGGTGCTGAAGGACGTCGCCCGGCGGGTGCGCGAGGGCATCGCCGCCGGCGGCGGAACGGCGATGGAATTCGGCGTCATCGCCGGCTGTGACGGCGTGGCCATGAGCCACCAGGGGATGAAATACATCCTGCCGACCCGGGAGATGATTGCCAACAGCGTCGAGGCCATGATGGAGGCCCATCGGCTGGACGGCATGGTGCTGCTGGGCTCGTGCGACAAGATCGTGCCGGGCATGTTGATGGCGGCGGTGCGGCTCAACCTGCCGGCGGTGTTCGTCAACGGCGGACCGGCTCTGCCCGGGCGCATGCGCGAAAAGAACCCGTACGGCGGCGAATACATCGACCATTCGGCCATCCAGCAGTCGGAGGGCGCGCTGAAGGCCGGGCTCATCAGCAAGAAGGAATTTGACTGGATTGAAGACAACGCCGTGCCCACCGCCGGCTCCTGCGCCATGCTCGGCACCGCCAACACCATGTGCGCGCTGGCGGAGGCCATGGGCATGGCGCTTCCGGGCAGCGCCGCCATTCCCGCCGTTTACAGCCGCCGCCTGCAGGTGGCCTATGAGAGCGGCCTAGCGGTGATGGAGCTGCTGAAGCGCGCTCTGCGCCCGCGCGCCATCGTCACCAAAGAGGCGCTGGCCAACGCCGTTCGCGTCAATTCGGCCATCGGCGGGTCCACCAACGCGGTGCTGCATATCCTGGCCATTGCCAGAGAGGCGGGCATCGACATGGATGTGTTTGAATTCGGCCGCATCAGCATGGATACGCCGCATCTGGTGCCGATGATTCCGGCGGGAGACGCCACACTGCTGGATTTTTACGAGGCCGGCGGCGTTCCGGTGATCATGAAGGAGCTGGGCGAGCGCATCTGCGGCGGCTGCCTCACCTGCACCGGCGGCACCATTGCCGACAACATCCGCGACACGGTCAACGCCAACCCGGCGGTCATCCGGCCGTTGAACAAACCGGTGCATGAACGGGGCGGCATCGCCGTTCTCAAGGGTAACATCGCCCCGGGCGGCGCCGTCACCAAGCCGTCGGCAATTCCCGATGACGCCCTGAAGTTCACCGGCCCGGCGCGGGTGTTTGAGAGTGAGGCCGACGCGCTGGAGGGGATTCGCGCCCACCGGGTGAAAGCGGGGGAAGTGGTGGTCATCCGCAACGAAGGCCCCAAGGGCGGCCCCGGTATGCCGGAAATGTACAAGGCCATGAAAGTGCTGGTGGGCATGAAACTGGGCTCCAAGGTGTGCCTGATCACCGACGGACGGTTCTCCGGCTCCAACAACGGCTGCTTCGTCGGCCATATCTGCCCGGAAGCCTTTGACGGCGGCCCCATCGCCTATCTCAAAGACGGCGATATCATCGAGGTGGACGTGCTCGCGGGCACCATCAACGCCAAAGATGTGGACTTTTCCGGGCCGCCGCCGGTGACCCGCCGCGACGAACTGCCGCGCGGAACACTCCGGCAATACCGCGCCAATGTGCTTTCGGCCTCGGAAGGCGCGGCGTTCAAGTGACTCTTTGCCGTCGGACGACATATCACCACAGGATAAAACCATGAGCGACAAACCTGTAAAACCTGTTCTGGTCATTCACGGCGGCGCGGGCGCCATCACCCGGGAGGAATCGACTCCGGAGAAAATCCGCGAGCGGCGCGAGGCGCTGCTGGCTTCTCTCAAAGCCGGATACGCCGTGCTGAAACAGGGCGGTTCGGCCCTGGACGCGGTGGAGCAGGCGGTGCTCTCCATGGAGGATTGCCCGCTGTTCAACTGCGGGCGCGGCGCGTGCCTGACCAGCGAGGGCACCATTGAACACGACGCGTCCATCATGGACGGCCGCACCCGGGCGGCGGGCGCGCTCTCCGGCTCCCGGCGCGTGCGCAACCCGATTTCCGCCGCCCGCGCCATCATGGAGCGCACGCCGCACATCCATCTCACCGGTGACGGCGTGGAACTTTTCGCCCGCGAACAGGGACTGGCGCTGGCGCCGGAATGGTATTTCTACACGCCGGAGCGACTGGAAGCCCTGAGACGCATCCAGGCGGCCAAGGGACAACCCTTCGTCCTCAGCGAGAAGGATAGGCACGGCACGGTGGGCGCCGTGGCGCGGGACGCTGACGGCAATCTCGCCGCCGCCACCTCCACCGGCGGCTACGCCAACAAGCTGCCCGGACGGGTGGGCGATTCGGCCCATATCGGCGCCGGTACCTTTGCCGACAACGCCACCGTCGCCGCTTCCGGCACCGGCCACGGTGAAACCTTCATGCGGGTGGTGATGGGGCATCGCCTGTCGGACCTCGTTGAACTCACCGGCCAAAGCCTGGATGAGGCGGCAACCGCCGTTATCAACGATATCGGCCGGTTCGGCGCCACCGGCGGCCTGATTGCCGTGGACGCCCGCGGCGGCGCGGTGATGAAATTCAACTCACCGGGCATGTATCGCGGCATCGCCGAAGACGACACCTTCAAGGTCGCCATTTTCGGCGACGAAGAGGTGTCGTGACGAGCCCACGTCAGGCTTTGGGGAGTATTGAGGAAAGGGGCTTCGGTGGACTGGGTGGACACGGTGGACGATGAGAGGGCTGCAATTTTGGTTGAAATCAAGCATTCACCGCTGAAAATTGTCCACCGTGTCCACCCTCGTCCACCAAGTCCACCAAGTCCATCAAGTCCATCAATTTGCTCGAACGCTTGTCACACACTCCGCCGTCATTGCGAGCGAAGCGAAGCAATCCAGTGAAACTTTCATATTGTTTATTTCTGGATTGCTTCGCTTCGCTCGCAATGACGACCTCACCGGTG
>JAISTL010000040.1 GCA_031272615.1 Methylobacteriaceae bacterium
GGTTCCATCGACAGAGCTTCCGGCTTTGATCAATGACGTGCACTTGGCGTTGACCAAGATTACCGGCGGCAGCGGTGAGGTTCCGGTTGAGACGACAAAACCTTCCGTTCCCGTCAAGAAATCAGTCCAGCCGGATTATTTGGTCTGCCTGGAGGACGGAAAGAAATTCAAGTCGCTGAAGCGGCATTTGCGGACGCAGTATAACATGACTCCCGAGCAGTATCGGGAAAAGTGGAATCTGTCACCGGATTATCCGATGGTTGCTCCCAATTACGCCAAAGAGCGTTCCAGCCTCGCCAAAAAAATGGGGCTCGGGCAGCAGCGCGGAAAAGGAAAATAACAGCAGCAGCGTTGGCGCGGCCGGATGCCGTTCCGGGGTCGTTCCGGCCGATAGGCTGTTTTGTCAAAGAGACCCGCCATCGCTACGGGGATGGCGGTCTTTTTTCGCGTCGGTGCGAGCCGCCGAGCGATATCTTACGGCCCGCAAATCCGGCGTGACAGGCTCTATCCCGGCAGCAGGCTTTTGCCCATCAGGAACGCGTCAATGGAGCGGGCGGCGCCGCGCCCCTCGGCGATGGCCCAGACGATGAGAGATTGGCCGCGCCGCATGTCCCCCGCCGCAAATACCTTGGCGATGGAGGTGCGGAAATCGGTGGGGTCGGCGCGGACATTGGTGCGTTTGTCCAGTTCGATGCCGGACTCGTTGATGAGCCCCTCGAGGCGCGGCCCGGAAAAACCGATGGCCAGCAACACCAGGTCAGCCTTGAGCAGGAACTCGGTGCCGGCAAGCGGCACGCGTTTTTCGTCAACCCGGGCGCAGGTGACGCCGATGACCCGCCCCTTCTGCTCCTCGATGCGCAGGGACGCCACCTGAAACTCCCGCTCGGCGCCCTCGGCCTGGCTGGAGGAGACGCGCAACCTGGTCGGCCAATAGGGCCAGACCACCAGTTTGTCTTCCTTCTCCGGCGGGCGCGGGCGGATGTCGAGCTGGGTGACCGAGAGGGCGCCCTGGCGGAAGGCGACGCCGATGCAGTCCGAGGCGGTATCGCCGCCGCCGATGACCACCACATCCTTGTTGGCGGCAAAAATCGGGTTCTCGCGGCTGATGTCCTCGCCGTTGAGCCGGCGGTTCTGCTGGGTGAGAAAATCCATGGCCCAGTGGCAGCCGGGGGTTTCCTGCCCGGGAATCTGCAGGTCTCGCGGGCGTTCGGCGCCGCCGGCCAGCAGGATGGCGTCAAACTCGGCCTGAAGCGCGGCAAAGGGTTTGTGCACACCGATTTCGGTGTTGCAGTGGAAGTGCACGCCCTCAAACTCCAGCTGGCGGATGCGGCGCTCGACGTGGGCCTTGCCGAGCTTGAAATCCGGAATGCCGTAGCGCAGCAGGCCGCCGGGCAGGGCGTGGCGCTCAAACACATGCACGTCATGGCCGACGCGTACCAGCTGCTGCGCCGCGGTCAACCCGGCCGGGCCGGAACCGACAACGGCGACGCGCTTGCCGGTTTTGGTCGGCGAGGGTTCGGGGCGGATCCAGCCCATATCCCAGGCCTTGTCGACAATGGCCTGTTCGATGGCCTTGATGGACACCGGCGCGCCTTCGAGGTTCAGCGTGCACGCCTCCTCGCAGATTGCCGGGCAGGTGCGGCCGGTGAATTCCGGGAAGTTGTTGGTGGCATGGAGGTTCTTGGCGGCGATTTCCCAATCGTTGCGGTAAACGAGATCATTGAAATCAGGGATCTGGTTGTGCAGCGGGCAGCCGATGGGGCCGTGGCAGTAGGGAATGCCGCATTCCATGCAGCGGGCGGCCTGGTTGCGCAAATCGTGTTCATCCAGCGGCAGGATGAACTCGTTGAAATGGCGGATGCGATCCCCGGCCAGCTGATATTTCTGCTCCTGCCGGTCGTATTCGAGAAACCCTGTCACCTTACCCACGTCAGACACCTTTTACGTTCATCATTTCAACGGTCAACCGCGCGGCGGGCGGACCCGCCGGCGCGTTATTCAGCTGCCTGCGGCACCCGGCGGCGTTCCAGCTCGCGCAGCGCCCGGCGATATTCCACCGGCATCACCTTGACGAAGCGTGAGCGCAGGGTCGTCCAGTTTTCCAGGATTTCCCGGGCCCGCGCCGAGCCGGTATAGGCGATGTGGTTGGAAATGAGGCGCAGCAGGCGTTGTTCATCATGGGCGGAGAGGTCATCCATGACATCGGCCAGCCCTTTGGTTTCCAAGTCGCCGCCGCTGTGCAGAAACTCGTTCATGAGGTCTTCCTCCTCCTCCACCGGGTCGAGTTCGACCATGGAGAGGTTGCAGCGCTTCTTGAAGGTGCCGTCTTCGTCCAGCACATAGGCGATGCCGCCGGACATCCCGGCGGCGAAATTGCGCCCGGTCTCACCGAGCACCACCACGACTCCGCCCGTCATGTATTCGCAGCCGTGGTCGCCGGTGCCCTCGACAACGGCGACGGCGCCGGAATTACGCACGGCGAAGCGCTCGCCGGCGACGCCGCGGAAATACGCCTCCCCGGCGATGGCGCCGTAAAGCACCGTGTTGCCGACGATGATGGAGCGCTCGGCCACCGCCGGGCACTCGGGAGACGGCTTGAGAATCAGTTTGCCGCCGCACAGGCCCTTGCCGACATAGTCATTGGCCTGGCCCTCCAGCTCCAGCGTCACCCCGGCCTGGAGCCAGGCGCCGAAGCTCTGCCCGGCGGTGCCCTTCAGACGGATGGTGATGGTGTCTTCGGCAAGGCCCTCATGGCCGTAGCGCCGGGCGATTTCACCGGAGAGCATGGCGCCGGTGGCGCGGTCGGTGTTGCGGATGTCCGCCTCGATGACCACCCGGCCGCCGTTTTCCAGGGCGTCCTGCGCCCCGGCGATCAGGCGGCGGTCCAGCACATCGTCGATGGGGTGCTTCTGGCTGTCGCTGTGGCAGGAGAGCTCTCCCGTCTTGGGTTCGACGCGGTGGAGAATCCTTGAAAAATCAATGCCGCGGGCTTTCCAGTGGTCAATGGCGGTGTTTTTGTCCAGGGCGTCGGAGCGGCCGATCATTTCATCGACGGTGCGGAAGCCGAGCCCGGCCATGAGCTCGCGCATTTCCTCGGCGACGAAGAACAGATAGTTGATCACGTGCTCCGGCTTGCCCTTGAAGCGCTTGCGCAGCACCGGGTCCTGGGTGGCGATGCCGACGGGGCAGGTGTTGAGGTGGCACTTGCGCATCATCACGCAGCCCAGCGTGATGAGCGGCGCGGTGGAAAAGGAAAAGCGGTCGGCGCCGAGCAGCGCGCCGACAACGGCGTCCCGCCCGGTGCGCATGCCGCTGTCGACTTCGAGGATGACCCGGCTTCTCAAGCCGCTGAGCATCAACGTCTGCTGGGTCTCGGCCAGGCCGATCTCCCAGACGCCGCCGGTGTGTTTCTGCGAGGTCAGGGGCGTGGCGCCGGTGCCGCCGTCATAACCGCAGATGGTGATGAGGTCGGCCCGGGCCTTGGCGACGCCCGCCGCCACCGTGCCGACGCCGCTCTCCGCCACCAGCTTGACGGCGATATCGGCTTGGGGGTTGACGTTCTTCAGGTCGAAAATCAGCTGCGCCAGGTCTTCGATGGAATAGATATCATGGTGCGGCGGCGGTGAAATCAGCCCGACGCCGGGGGTGGAATGGCGCACCCGGGCGATTTTGGCATCCACCTTGTGGCCGGGAAGCTGGCCGCCCTCGCCGGGCTTGGCCCCTTGCGCCATCTTGATTTGCAGGATTTCGGCATTCACCAGGTAGTGGGCGGTGACGCCGAAACGGCCGGAGGCAATCTGCTTGATGGCGGAGCGGGTGGATTTGCCGGCGCCCGTCTCACGGTAGCGTTCCGGCTCCTCGCCGCCTTCGCCGGTATTGGAACGCCCGCCGATGGTGTTCATGGCCAAGGCGAGGGTTTCATGGGCCTCGCGGGAAATGGCGCCGAAGGACATGGCGCCGGTGGAGAAGCGCTTGACGATCTCCGCCGCCGGTTCCACCTCGGCAAGCGGCACGGGCTTGCGGCCGATCTCCTTGGCGGTTTTGATGCGGAACAGGCCGCGCAGGGTTTTGAGGCTGCGGCTCTGGTCATTGATCTGGCGGGCGAATTCATCATAACGCTCGCGGGAATTGAGCCGCACGGCGTGCTGCAGCGGCACTACGGTTTCCGGGGTCCAGACATGGGCCTCACCGCGGAAACGATAGGCGTATTCGCCGCCGATATCGAGGAAATCCCGGTATTCCCGGGCGTCGCCGAAGGCCTGGTCATGACGCTCGATGGTTTCGGCGGCGATTTCCGCCAGGCCGACGCCGTTGATGATGCTGCTGGCGCCGAGGAAATACTTGTCGACCACGTCGGCGCTGATGCCGACGGAATCGAAAATCTGCGCGCCGCAATAGGATTGGTATGTGGAGATGCCCATTTTGGACATGATCTTCAGCAGGCCCTTGTCCACCGCCTTGATGTAGCGGCTGATGATTTCCCCTTCGTCGACGACGTCGGGGAAGCGGTGCTTGTTGGCGAGCAGGGTGTCAAAGGCGAGATACGGGTTGATGGCCTCGGCGCCGAACCCGGCCAGGCAGGCGAAATGATGGATTTCCCGGGGTTCACCGGTCTCCACCACCAAGCCGACGGAGGTGCGCAGGCCCTTGCGGATCAGGTGGCTGTGCACCGCCGCCGTCGCCAGCAGCGACGGAATGGGGATGCGGTCGGGGCCGACCATGCGGTCCGAGAGAATGATGATGTTGTAACCGCCGTGCACCGCCGCCTCGGCCCGCTCGCACAGGCGGTTGAGAGCGCCTTCCATGCCGTGGGCCCGCTGTTCGACGGGGTAGGTGATATCCAGGGTCTTGGTGTCGAAGCGGTCTTCAAAAAAGCCGATGCAGCGGATTTTTTCCAGGTCCTGATTGGTGAGAATCGGCTGGCGCACCTCCAGGCGCTTGCGCCGCGACGAACCTTCCAGGTCAAGGATATTCGGCCGCGGCCCGATGAAGGAGACGAGGCTCATCACCAGCTCCTCGCGGATGGGGTCGATGGGCGGATTGGTGACCTGGGCGAAGTTCTGCTTGAAATAGGTGTAGAGGGATTTCGGCCGGGCGGAGAGCACCGAGAGGGGAGTGTCGTTGCCCATGGAGCCGACGGGTTCCTGCCCGGTCATGGCCATGGGCGTCAGGATAAGGCGGATGTCCTCCTGGGTGTAGCCGAAGGCCTGCTGGCGGTCCAGCAGCGAGACGTCGGTGCGGGATTCCCGCGCCTGCACCGGCTTGAGGTCTTCGAGGAAAATCTGGGTGTGGGCCAGCCAGTCCTTGTAGGGGTGGGCGCGGGCGAGTTCCGATTTGATTTCCTCGTCGGCGATGATGCGCCCCTGGTGCAGGTCAATGAGCAGCATCTTGCCCGGCTGCAGCCGCCATTTGGAGGCGATTTTCGATTCCGGGATGGGCAGAACGCCCATTTCCGAGGCCAGCACCACCATGTCGTCGGTGGTGGTGAAGAAGCGCGCCGGACGCAGGCCGTTGCGATCGAGGGTGGCGCCGATATAACGGCCGTCGGAGAAGGCGATGGCGGCGGGGCCGTCCCACGGTTCCATCAGCGCGGCGTGGTATTCATAGAAATGCCGCCGGTCCTCGTCCATCAGCGGGTTGCCGGCCCAGGCCTCGGGAATCAGCATCATCACGGCGTGGGGCAGGGAATAGCCGCCCTGCACCAGAAATTCCAGGGCGTTGTCGAAACAGGCGGTGTCGGATTGGCCCTCGTAGGAGATGGGCCACAGCTTGGAGATGTCGTTGCCGAACAGGTCGGAATCGACGGAGGCTTGGCGCGCCGCCATCCAGTTGATGTTGCCGCGCAGCGTGTTGATTTCGCCGTTGTGGGCCACCAGGCGGTAGGGATGGGCGAGGCGCCAGGAGGGGAAGGTGTTGGTGGCGAAGCGCTGGTGCACCAGGGCGAGGGCGCTCTCGAAGCGCGGGTCCATGATGTCCTTGTAATACCGGCCGAGCTGGCGCACCAGTACCATGCCCTTGTAGACGATGGTGCGGGAGGAAACCGAAACGGGGTAGAACTCCTTCAGGGTGCGGTTGTTGAGGTTGTAGACGGCGTTGGAGATGGATTTGCGGGCGAGGAACAGGCGGCGCTCGAACATGGCGTCGTCGGTGACGGAGCGGCCGCGGCCGATGAACACCTGGCGGATCAACGGTTCGGTTTTACGCACCGACTCGCCGATGCAGGCGGAATCCACCGGCACCTCACGCCAGCCCAGGAGCGTCAGGCCCTCTTCGACCAGCGTGTCGTTGATGATCTGCTCGATGGCTTTGTAGGTGTCGGCGTCGCGCGGCATGAACAGCTGGGCGACGCCGTATTGGCCGGGTTCCGGCAACCAGATGCCGGTTTTGGCGCATTCCGCCGCGAAAAAGGTGTGGGGAATCTGCACCATGATACCGCAGCCGTCGCCCATTTCCGGGTCAGCGCCGACGGCGCCGCGGTGGTCGAGGTTGACGAGGATATCCAGGCCCTGCTGGACAATGGCGTGGCTTTTCCTGTTTTTCAGGTGCGCGATGAAGCCGACGCCGCAGGAATCCTTGACGGTGTTGGGGTCGAAGGCGCCGACACAGGCAGGGTCAGGGTCAGCGTCCGTGAACGGCGACGGCCGGGATTGGGCGGCGGAAAGGGGGGCAAAACGAAAGTCGCGCATAAAAAACCTCAACTGCGTCGGTCAACGAAGGCGGCGGCGTGCGAGGCATCGGATGTTCAGTCATCGGTTCGCCTGACGCCCGCCGTTCGGGTGGTCCTGGGAGAAAGGCGCCGGAAACTTCGTGAGACACCCTTCCCGCGGGTGCCTTGTGGGTCGGGTCAGCCACAAGTTCCCCGCATCATCCGAATGGTTCGGACGATCGATTTTATGGCTGTGGCGGTAGCTCGCTCATGATATCCGAAACGGCACATCAGTTATACCCCGACCGGAGAAAACACCTCAAAAAACCCCGAAAACCCGCGGCGGAAGGCCCCGCCTGCCGAAATCCCGGTGATTTTTCGCGCGGCGGACTATGCCGGAAACGAAAAAACAAGGCAAGAACAATATTGCGCGGGCGTATTGAACTAAAGTTTCATATTTCGGGGTCCGCGGGCAATTTTATGCCGGGAAGGGCGGGGAAACCGCCGCCGCTTGCCGGGGCGGGCCCCCAGTGAGGCCGGCACCTACGAGCGAAGCGAAGCAATCCAGTGCAGCCGCCTGCACTACCGGTCGACGTGACGCACCACCGGCGCCGCCGTCACCCACGAGCGAAGCGAGGCTGGGATGGCGGACGCCCCCGT
>JAISTL010000049.1 GCA_031272615.1 Methylobacteriaceae bacterium
GCGGGCGCCGGAGCGGGCGACCGCAAGCCGGGCTTCGGCGGCAACGGCGGTATGGTGCAGGCGCGAGACAAAATCCTCCGGCAGGAACGGCGTGTCCACGGCGCTGACCGCCAGCCAGCGGCACTCCGGCCGGCGGCGGGCGAGCCAGCCCAACACGCCCGCCACAGCGCAAACCGGGCCGAGACCGGGGTGTTCATCGACGATAACCGGAAGATCCGAAACCGGTAGCCCCGGGTCGCCGCCGCTGACGAGCAGCAGGGCGCATTGCGGTTCCAGACGCCGCCGGACATGCGCGAAAAGGGAAATGCCGCCGAGAGTCACTCCGGCCTTGACCGCTCCGCCCATGCGACGGGCGCGGCCTCCGGCCAGAATCACGCCGGCGATCACGCGGAAACGCCCGGTTTCGCCGCCGGGCTGGACACGAACCGCCACACTTCGGCGGCGATGGCGCGATACCGATCGGCGGTCTCCACCTGGTCGGCCATGGTGACAACGGGCCTGCCGCTGTCGGACGCTTCGCGGATGGCCATCTGCAGCGGAATCTCGCCGAGGAAGGGGATGTTGAGTCGCCCGGCCTCATGCCGCGCGCCGCCGTGGCCGAAAATCGGGCTTTCCCGGCCGCAGTGGGGGCAGATGAAGGTCGCCATGTTCTCGACCATGCCGACGATGGGCACCATCACCTTGCCGAACATGGTGACGGCGCGCACCGCGTCGAGCAGCGCGAGGTCCTGCGGGGTCGAGACAATCACCGCGCCGGAGAGCGGCGCCGTCTGGGCGATGGTGATCTGGGCGTCGCCGGTGCCCGGGGGCATGTCGACCACAAGAATGTCCAGCTCGCCCCAATCGACATCGTTCAACAACTGGTTCACGGCCTGCATCACCATGGGGCCGCGCCAGATCACCGCGGCGGCGGGGTCCAGCATGAAGCCGATGGACATCAGCGTCACACCGTAGGCGTGCACCGGCTCGATACGCCCGTCATGGCGCATCACCGGCTTGTCGCGCACATTGAACAGGGTGGGAACGGAGGGGCCGTAGATGTCGGCATCCAGCAGGCCGACTTTGAGTCGCTCACCGGCCAGTGCGACGGCGATGTTGCAGGCGACGGTCGATTTGCCGACTCCGCCCTTCCCCGACGCCACGGCGACCATATGGCGGATATTGGGGAATTCACGCATCAATTTGCGGGGAGAGTTTGCGGCGCTTTGCGCAGCCGCGGCTTTGGGGCGTTCCGCTGTCAAGGAAATCAATATTTTATGCCCGGGCAATTTCTCTACGAGCAGGGCTTCGGCGGCCTTGCGGACCAGCTCCATCACCTCCTGCTCCTCGGGGCGGATGGCGATGGAAAAAATGACTCTCCCGTCAGGGTCGACGAGAATCGGCGACAACAGCCCCGACGCCGCCAGGTTGGTGTTGCGGTGCGGCATGTTTATACCGCCGAGAAGTTGCAAAATCTGTTGTTCCGTTGCGGCCACCGAGGTCTCTCCCGTAAAAAAGCGTGTTGAGGCACGCGCCTCTATAAGACGCGCACCGGCAAAAATAAACGCAAAACCGCGGGGATTTTCACGCCCGGGGCGGATGGACGCCTTTTTTAGACCTTTTGATAGCTTGCCCTTGACTCCGTTCACTCCTATGCAGCACGGCGAGGTTCTTTTCGACGGCGGAAAAAAGCCCTTTTCACCGCCGGTTTTTCCGGTTAATCACGGCATCGCGCCCCGGCTATCGGCGATTGACCCGAGCCGGACTCTCCGGGGCAACAGTCGGCACCTTCTACTCACAGGCAGGAATCAACCATGAAATCAATGAAATTTACAGGTTTGGCGCTTCTCGGCGTAGCGCTGCTCAGCTCCACCGCCATGGCCCAGGACAAGAAAAAGATTGTCATCGCCACCGAGGGCGCCTTCGCCCCGTGGAACTTTACGTCGCCGTCGGGGGAAATCCTCGGCCTGGAACCCGATTTGCAGAAAATCCTCTGCGAACGGATGAACGTCGAGTGCGAACTCATCCTCTATGACTGGGACGGCATGCTTCCCGGTTTGACCGGCAAGAAGTTCGACGCCATCATGGCCGGCATGAGCATCACCGACGAGCGCAGCAAGGCCATCAACTTCACCAACCCGTATGTGGAAACCGCCAACGGCTTCCTTGTCCCCGTCGACTCCGACCTGGCGAAGATGCCGCACACCGGCGAGAAGTACAACCTCGACAAGGACCCGGAGACCGGCAAGAAAGTGTTCGACGAGATCAAGCCCATGCTGAAGGGCAAGGTCATCGGCGTGCAGATTTCCACGAATCATACGGACTTCGCCAACAAATACTACGCCGATGTGGCCGAAATCAAAACCTACCCGACCACCGAGGCCCATGACCTCGATCTGCAGGCCGGGCGCATCGACGCCGTCACCACCGACCAGACCGCTTTGAAGGGAACCCTGGACAAGCCCGATTTCGCCGGGAAATACGTTATTGTCGGCCCGGGATTCGTCGGCGACGTGCTGGGCAAGGGCGTAGCCGTCGGCCTGCGCAAGGAAGACAACGACCTGCGGGAACAGTTCAACAAAGCCATCGACTCAGTGATTGCCGACGGCACGTTGAAGGAACTGTCGCTGAAATGGTTCAAGGTCGATACCGTTCCCACCAAGTAAGCGGTGCAGCACAACTTATTGAAAATACACGGTTTATTGAAACTCACGGCACCGACCCCCGGCGCCGTGAGTCTTTTGTTTACCCAATTCAAAAAAAATATTGATTTTTTCGAAGATTTTTGATGCTTACGTTACGTAAATCTGTTATAGGTGACGTAACGTAAACTGCCCTTACGTAAACTTGCAAAAGTTGACTGTCAGGAACCTCCAAGAACCATTCAGTTTCGGGCGAACTCAGGCGTTCCGGAATTGAAGACTCAGGCGTTGCACCCGCGTGTGGTTTGTTTGAAAGGTTCTTGGGGGTCTCCTGCAGAATTTACGGAGAGCGAGTATGCGTACCCTTAGAAGAGTTGCACTGATTTCTGCCGCCTTTGCGACAATTCTTCTGACAACCCCACTGTCGGCCCAGAAAGAAATTCTTGTCATCGCCACGGAAAAGGAAGCCCCGCCATGGAGCTCCCTCGACGCGTCGGGGAAACCCGTAGGCTTCGACATCGACCTCGCCAACGCCCTGTGCGAACGCATGCGCGTGAACTGCGAAATCAAAGCCAAGGACTGGTCGACCATGTTCACCGATCTCATCGGTGAAAAATACGACGCGGTGATGGACAGCGTCAACCTGAGCCGGTCGCGCAAGAACATCCTGCTGTTTTCCGTGCCCTACGCGACAGTCCCCGACGGCTTTCTGGTGCGCACCAATTCCGGCCTGCTCGGCCTGCCGCACACCGGCAAGATGTTCAATATGGACGACCCCGACACATATTCCGTTGGAATCGAGGCCTTCAAGGAATTCCGGGAAAAGCTGAGAAACAAGCTCATCGGCGTGCAGATCGGCACCCGTCATGAACTGCTTGTCGATCATTATTTCAGGGGCGTCGCGTCTGATATCAAGCGGTATCCGTCGGTTGACGCCCTCAGCCAGGCTGTGCTCGACGGAGAAATCGACGTCGCCACCACCGACCTGCCGGAACTGAACAAGGCGCTGCTCAACCCCGCCACCGCCGGGAAGCTCTCGGTCACCGGGCCGAATTTCGTCGGCGGCATTCTCGGTGGCGGCGCCGGAGTCGTGTTCCGCAAGGACAACATCAAACTGAAAGAAAAATTCGACACCGCCATCGCGGCCATGACCGAGGACGGCTCGCTGCGCCAGCTGTCGGTGAAGTGGTTCAAAATGGACGTCGTGCCGCCGAAAACCGATATATCCGAGGAATAACAAATTCCCGTTTCCATGCATTCCCGCAACTTGCCGCAAGGGTGGACCGATGGTCCGCCCTTATTTTTTGTCCGCGTTCGGCAAAAAACTTTTGCACCATGTACGACCATCGAATAAGAGAGTTTTTCGTCCCCTTCGTGTTAAACTGGGTGGGACGCGCCGCGTAAGACGGGTTCCGGGTGTTTTTGCCGGAACGAAACACCGGGTAACAATAAAATGGTGGCCGATTATTTCGAGACCATGGGTTTCGGTCCGAACGGATGGGGATGGGTGATGCTCAGGGCTTCGGGCATGACCATCTTTCTCTCGGTCACCGGGTTCTTCGTCGGCAACATTTTCGGCGCCCTGGCCGCCATCGCCAAGCTTGCCAACAACAAAGTCCTGAATGTCGTCGCCAACACCTATCTCAACATTGTCCGCGGCGTGCCCGAACTGGTGCTGATTTACATCGTGTTTTACGAATCCTCGAGTCTCGTCACCACCATCGCCCAAACCTTCGGCTACCCCGAACCCATCTTCCTGCCGGTGTTTCCCGTGGCGGTCACGGCGCTCGGCGTCATCAGCGGCGCCTATCTCGCCGAGGTGTTCCGCGCAGCGTTTCTCACCATCCACAAGGGAGAGCTGGAAGCGGCGCGCTCGGTGGGCATGGCCCCGGGGCTGATGTTCCGGCGGATCATCATTCCCCAGGTGCTGCGCTACGCGGTGCCGGGCATCGGCAACGTCTGGCAGTTCATCCTCAAGGAGAGCTCGCTCATCTCGGTGATCGGCGTGGTGGAAATCATGCGCCAGACCAAAATGGGCGCCGGGTCGACTCACAAACCCTTCACGTTTTTCATCACGGCGGCGATTCTGTTCATCGTCATCGCGTTCTTCACCGGAGTCGGCTTCCGCAAGCTGGAACAGTGGTCGACCCGCGGCATGAAGAGGGAGTAGACGATGGACCTCCTCACCGCCCTCATCGACCCGTTGCGCGATCTCCCGGTCATCGGCGTGTTCATCAAACTGCTGCGCGGATTGCCGATGACGCTGATGCTGGTGGTGCCCTCGGTGTTCATCGGCGCGGTGATCGCCAGCCTGTTGGCCTTCATGCGCTTTTCCCGCAACCCGCTGATATGCGGCTTCGCCCGATGCTATATCTCCATCTTCCGGTCCGTGCCGCTGCTGGTGCTGCTGTTCATCGTCTATTACGGGCCGGGCCAGTTCCGCGAATTCCTGACGAACCTCGGCATTTACTGGATTTTCCGTTCGGATTATCTCTGCGCGCTGGTGGCGTTCATCATCAACACCTCGGCCTACGGCGCCGAAATCATCCGCGGCGCCGTGCTGTCCATCAATCCGGGGCAAATCGAGGCGGGGCGGGCCTGCGGCATGTCGCGGTGGCTGCTGCTGCGCCGCATCATCATCCCCATCGCCTTCCGCCATGCCCTTCCAGCCTACTCCAACGAGTTCATCCTCATGGTCAAGGCCACCGCCCTGGTGTCCATCGTCACGCTGATGGATATGACCTTCATCGCCATCGAAATGCGCTACCGGACTCCGGCTCAGAACTCCACTGTGCTCTATTGCCTGGCGGCGATTTATTTCACCATCAATTACGTGGTCGCGTGGCTGTTCAAGAAAGTGGAATACCGGGTATCGGCGCACTTGCGCGAGCCGGTCACCAACGTGCTTTCCCCCGACACGCAGCCGACGCTCTAACTTTTCGGACCCCGAACCATGTCGCAAGAACAGACCGCCGTCACCATCCGCAACCTGCACAAGAGCTTCGGCGCGCTGGAGGTGTTGAAGGGCGTTTCGCTCAGCGCCAATGACGGCGACGTGATTTCCATCCTCGGCTCGTCGGGCTCGGGCAAATCCACCATGCTGCGCTGCATCAACATGCTGGAAACCCCCAATTCGGGCGAGATCATCATCGGCGGTGAAACCATCGCCCTCACCACTGACAGCCGCGGCGTCGTCCGCCCCGCCGACATGCGGCAGGTGGAGTTCATCCGCTCCAAGGTGGCGATGGTGTTCCAGAATTTCAATCTGTGGTCGCACATGACGGTGCTGGAAAACCTCATCGAGGCGCCGATCCATGTGCAGAAGCGGCCGCGGGAGGAGTGCGTCGCCGAGGCCAAGGAACTTCTGGACAAGGTCGGCATTCTCGACAAGCAGGATCAATATCCGGCGCACCTGTCCGGCGGCCAGCAGCAGCGCGCCGCCATCGCCCGGGCGCTCGCCATGCACCCGCGGGTGATGCTGTTCGACGAGCCGACCTCGGCGCTCGATCCGGAGCTGGTGGGCGAAGTGCTGCGCGTCATGCGGGCGCTGGCCGAGGAAGGGCGCACCATGCTGGTGGTCACCCACGAAATGGGCTTTGCCCGCGATGTCTCCGACAAGGTGGTGTTCCTGCATCAGGGCGTCATCGAAGAGGAAGGCACGCCGGACCACGTGTTCAACAACCCGACCTCCGAGCGCTTCAAGCAGTTCATCTCCAGCCACCGGCAGTGAACGCTTTGGTGGACAAGGGTGGACGTAGCGGGCGTCTGTTGAAGTGTCCACGGCCGGTGAGGCCGTCATTGCGAGCGTGAGCGAAGCAATCCAGCTGTCCACCAAGTCCACCAAGTCCATTCAGTCCACCTTCTCCACCCCGCCCGACGTGTTCACCCGGGTTTCCAGGGCGGCGAGGCGGGCGGTGAGGTGGAGGATGCGTTCATCCTGCCGGGAGGTGGAGATGAGCACGCCGGGCAGAGCATCGATTTGTTTTTCGACATGGCGCAGGCGCGTGTCGACGGTGCGGATTTCACTCACCGTCCCCGCATAGGCGCCGTATCCGGCCATGAGGAAGCCGAAAAACGTCAGCAGGTGGCCGACGGTGACGGTGCCGTCGAGGCGCAGACCGGCGGCGGCGAGGGGTTTGGCGGTTTTTTCAATCATTTTTGTTCCTCCTTTCTCCGCCTGCCCCGGAGAACCCGCGACAGCGGGTCTCCAGTTCGGCGGAAGAGTCATCGGGTTTTCTCCTTCGGTTTGAACAACCCGGGGCGACAGGCCCGCTTATGCCTCGCGCCAGCGGCTCACGGCGCTCCACAGGCTCACGGCGACTCCGGCGAGAATCAGGGCGATGAACAGGCCCTTCAGCATCGGCAGGGTTTCGGTGAGCGGGGCGATCTGCCCGGCGGCTTCCGAGAGCGCGACTCCGAGAGCGCCCGCTCCCGTCAGCGACGCCACCCCCATATCCGCCTTCACCGCGGCACTGTCGGCGCCCGCCTGCTCAAAGGCGGAGGCGACGAATTCGCCTTTGGCCCACAGGCCGCACTCGGCGGAACGGCGGTTGACCAGCCCCTGCAGCACCTCACCCTTGGCATGCACCCATTTCATCAACTCCCCGGGCACCGCGTCGTAATCGCCGCGATTGAGCTTTTTGAGCAGAGTCGAGGAGTGAAGCCTGCCGGTGTTGTAATCAAACGATACCAGGGCGGCAAAACGGTTGTCGGTCAGGGGCACGCGCACCAGGCTTTCCACCCGCGCTTCGCAGCGGCTGATGTCGCGGCGCAGAATCGCCTCGGCGTCCTCTTTGCTGACGGTCATGCCGGATTGGACCTCCGGCGCGCCCGCCGCCGAGGTGTGGCCGTAACCGATGGTCCACACGCCCGACGGGCATTTGTACGCATCGGCGCGGAACCCCTCCCAGCGTTTGATGTGCTCCAGGCCTTCCTGATTGATGGTTCGTGTCATGTCAGTCTCCTTTTCTTGTGAAATAAAAACTCCGGCGTGTCGTTGACACACCGGAACGAAGCGGAAAGGGTTGCATTTTTCCCGTTTCCGCCTACAGCATGAGCGACGGTGAGGCGTCGGCGGCATCGGGCCGCCGACGTTCCTCCCTCGCGGCATGACTGATGAGTGCACCTTCGCCTTCCCCGCCTTCCGGCGCTCCGGGATTTGCCTTCCGCCCGCACATCGAGGCGCTGCGCGCCGTGGCGGTGCTGAGCGTCATGTTCCGGCATTTCGGCTGGCCGTTCTTCGGCGGCGGCTTTGTCGGCGTTGACGTGTTCTTCGTGATTTCCGGCTTTCTCATCGCCGGGGGGATTTATCGGGAGACGGAACGCGGCGCCTTCTCCCTGCTTTCGTTTTACGAACGGCGCATCCGCCGCATCCTGCCGGCCTTCGCGGTGGTGACGCTGGCGGTGCTGGTGCTGTCTCTGCGGCTTCTGTGGCCGTTCCAGCTGCTGCGCACCGCCGAAGCGGCGATTTCCGCCGCGACGTTCTCCGCCAATATATGGTTTTACCGCACCACCGACTATTTCCTCGCCGCCTCGGGAATGACGCCGCTGCTGCACACCTGGTCACTCTCCATCGAGGAACAGTTCTACCTGGTGTTTCCGCTGCTGCTCATGGGGCTGGAAAAGCTTAAAATCCGCCGCGTCGGCGCCGTGCTGGCGGGTCTGCTCGTTCTGTCGCTCGTCGGCTCGGAGGTGACGCGACGGCTCGATGTCGCCGCCGCCTTTTATCTCACGCCGTTTCGCGCCTTCGAGCTGCTCATCGGCGCGGTGCTGGCGCGCTGCCGCTTTTCAGCGGAAAGGCGCGGCGTCTTCCCCGGCTTCCCCGCCGCCGCGGGTTTGGCGCTGATTGTGTTTTCCGTCGTCTTCTTCGGCCGCGGCACGCCGTTTCCCGGGCTTCCGGCGCTTGTTCCCTGCCTCGGCGCCGCCCTGGTCATCGCCGCCGGTGAGCTTGGCGACAGCGCCGTGCTGCGGGTGTTCAGCAACCGGGGCTTCCTGTTTGTCGGCCGCATCTCCTATTCGCTCTACCTGGTGCACTGGCCGGTGTTCGTGTTTGCCGGAACGATGGGGGAAATCGATCCGCTGGTGCTGATGCTCGGCGGCCCCCTCGTTTCCGTCGCCCTTGCCGCCATCCTCCATGCGGTCGTCGAACAGCCTCCGCGGTACAACCGGCGGCTGTTCAGCCGTCCGGTTCTTTTCGCGTCGGCATTTGTTTGCGTCGGAGCCGTTCTGGGCCTCGCCCAGGCCGTCATCGACGCCGGCGGTTATCCCCGGCGCTTGCCGCCGCAGGTCCGCCGGATTCTCGAGGTGCAGTTCAAGCCGGAGTATTTCCGGCATTTTCAATGGGGAAGCTGCTTCTTCACCATGGAGGACGACCCCTCGACCTATGACGCCGAACGCTGTTTTCCGCGCGGGCGCAAGACGGTGTTTCTGTGGGGGGACAGCACCATCGCGCATTATTATGAAGGGCTCGTTCCGCTGTTCAAGACCAGGGGATACAGTGTCGGCCTGGCGGGCATGGGGTCCTGCCCGCCGCTTCCGGGCCTGGCGCAAAACGTTTCTTCGCGGTGCGCCCGGTTGAGCGACCGGGTACTGAGCCTTGCCCTCGAGCGCAAACCCGAACTGGTGATCCTCGGGGCGCTGTGGCGCAACACCGCCGGCGAAGACAAACCGTTTCTCGAGGTGCTCCGGCGGCTGAGGCAAAACGGCAGCGCGGTGATCGTGCTGGGCAACCCCCGCTATCTCAAGGCGTTCGCTCCCCATATCCTGGCGGAGCGCATGGAGAACGACTCCGCATATCCGGAAGATATCGACCTGGTCGACGAAATCCCGCGCTTCGACGCCATCGACGCACAGTTGTGGAACGAGATCGCCCTGTATTTCCCGAAGGATCCCAAGGTGTTGTTCCTGCCGCTGACGTCGGTCATCTACACGCGGGATTTGAAACTCTCCGCCGGGGACGACATCTACTTCATCGACGATATCCACTTTACCGAGGCGGGTTCCCGCCATTTCGGGCGCATACTGTTCGACGCCATCCTCCGCATCTGGACTCCGGAACCGCCGTAACCGGAGATGATGCGCTCACAACACTTCGAGAAGGCAATCGGTTCCCGGCTGGAGGTTTTCGTCGCTGAACAGCCGGAAGTGGGTCGGCCGGGCTCCGAGCATCGCGACCGAGCGGATGATCACCGTCTGCCAGTTGGACCCGTCGTAATGCGCATACCGCACCTCGCCGCACACTTCGCCCGGCGTCGCGGCAAACGCAGCCTCATACACCGAGTACGTCCCGTGCCCGGCGCCGCCGCCGCCGATGTTCACGATGTTGACGAGGGACGACGCGATTCCGGCAAACACCGTGTTGTACTGATAAAATCCGTACCGCTGATAGACGGCGTCGCTGATGAACGTGTCGCCGCCGTCCACGGAATACCGCATGTTGACCTGTTGGGTCGCCATGAACAGGGTGGAGAGCCGCCAGCGGGTGCAGTCCGGCGGGATGGCGAAGGTGAGGGTGGACACCGGTCCGGCGGGCGATTGCCGGTCGGCGAGCCGCCAGGTGCGGCCGAGCAGCGCGCCCAGCACGCCGGGCGTGACCTCACCGACGAGCCCCGCGCCGCTGCCGGAATTGCCGAGCACACACGGCGCGGTGACCTGCGCCAGCTGTGCCGGGCCGATGGAACCGGCGGCGATTTTCGCCGCGGTCACCACACCGTCGCCGAGATGCCCGCTGCCGACGGCGGCCTCCGCCAGTTTGCCGCCGGTTACCGCCGCGTCGGCGAGCGCTTCGGCGCCGACCGCGCCGGCGGCGAGTTTGCCGGAGGTCACGGCGGCGGCGGCGAGCTTGTCGCCGGTCACCGCGTCGGACGCGAGCTTGTCGGCGGTGACGGCGCCGGAAGCGATTTTATCGGCGGTGACGGAAAGGTCCAACACCGGCGGCGCCGACGGGCCTTCGGGGCCGCGGATGTCGACGGCGGCGGCATAGTGTTCGACAAAACCCTGCGCGCCGACAAACCAGCCCGCCGCCGGCTTTTCACCCTGGCCGCCGGTCCAGTCGACAACCTGCTGGATGCGGCGTTCGCCGTCGGCAAGCACCGCCAGCACCGGCGTCCAGCCGTTGAAACCGGAGCGCCCGGCCGGGCCGACTCCGTGCTGTCGCAAAACAATGGATGGTCTCATGATATGCTCCTCATGGTGTTGAAAAGAATTTGGCAAGTGAATGCGGAATGCGGAATTGTGGGGCCCCTTCACCGTTCACCGTGCCCACCCTTCATTTTGCATTCCGCACTCCGAATTCCGCATGGCCTTTACGCCACCACCCCGTCTTCCACCGGCAGAATTCCGGTGAGCAGCTGGACGAAACGACCGTCCTGCTCATAGACCACGCCGACGGCATAATGGCCCGGCTCCAAGGTGCGCATGGCGCTTTCCGGAAACAGCCATTCGACGATGCCCTCGGCGGTTCCGGTGACGACCCCGTCGCCCGGCGCCGACAATCCGGCCGGCGCCTCGCCTTCCGAGGTGACAAAAACGCGGAACGCCGCCGTGGAATAGTCCATGGGACGCCCGGTTTCGGCGTCCAGAACCTCCATGCGTTCCAGCCAGGTTTCACGGTTGGTGACGGATTGAAAACGAACTTTTGCAATCATGGATAACTCCTTTGGTTCGGGAAGACTTACAGCTTCATGTAAAAGGTGCCGAGCACCGCCGGCGGATAGTTGTTGTGGGCAAAGCCGCTGCCCGTTTCGGCCAGCGTTGTTTCCAGCTCGTGGACATGGTCCGGCGCGGCGTCCACCACCAGCTGATGAAAGTGGTCGCCGCTGGCATAGGTGTTCAGCACCCGGTCGTCGGCGCGCAGGCCGTTGCCCTGGCCGATGGTGTTGCCGCTCCAGGTCACGTAACCGTCGACGTAGCCGTGCACGTGGCTGCCGTTGGTGGTGGTGCGTCCGGTATGGGCGTGGGCCCCGCTTTCGGCACAGACGCTCTCGGCCTCGTGCAGGTGCGGCGCGAGTTCGCCTTCCTTCAGGCAATGGCCGGAGGAGCCGCCCGACGCCCCCAGCGCCTCGGCGTCGCGGAACACCGAAAAGCGCGCTTCCTCTCCGGTGATTTCCGATGTCGGCAGTGCCGAAAGCGTCAGAATCAGCCCCTCGCCTTCCAGCCGCATGGCGGTGACGGTGGTGCCCTCGGGAATGCCTTCAGCCTTGACATACATGCCGATGGAAAGGCCTGCCTCGACAATCGGCCGGGTGGCGTCCAACGCCGCGGCCGTCGCCTCGGTGGAGCCGAGGGTGGTGGTGAGCGCCGCCGCCACCTGGGCGCGCAACGCCGGCGGGCGGCTCATGGTGTCGAGGCCGAACAGCGCCCGCCCGCGCAAGTCCGGCACGCGGATGGTGCGGTTGGCGTTCCAATCGGCAATCGCGGTGGCGCCGCGCGGCACCTCCACCTCCGACGAGCACACCGCCAGGCGCGGGTCATTCTCCCACAAATGGCGGAACAGCTCGAATGCCGAGCCGTCCGGCTGTTCCTCGCCCCACGGCACACCGACAGCCACGTTCGACGCGCCGGACGTCGCCCGGCCGATGGTGCCGCCGTCACAGGGCGTGAAGCCCGGACGCGGCCCGACACGGTAACTCCAGATGACATCGCCGACGGAGAGCGCGCCGTCGCCGCCCTGTTGCGGCGTATCGGGCGCGGCGGACGCTCCGCCTTCAGCCTCGGCGGCGACGCCGTCGATATCTTCCAGCGGCACGTTGTCGGGCTTGAGGATGCGTATCCGATAGACCCCCGCCCCCACATAGATGGGCGGAATACGCCCCTGGGCGTTGGTCAGCACCGGCCGTGCGTGGGCTGAGAGCCCCCGGTGGTCGCGGTAGGCGATTTTGGGCGTGGTGGTGCCGGTTTCATACACAAAAATCTGCGCGCCGATGAGCGGGCGGCCGTCTTCCAGCAATGTCTGCAGGGAAAGCGGGCACAACGAGAGAGTCGCGGGCATGGGTGAAACTCCTTTTTATGGGGAACAGTGAAGTCATCCGCTGGACCGGGTGGACGGAGTGTCCACCACGACGCATCGGTATTGAAAACCGGCAGATTAGGTTGTACATTCGTGCCGGGAGGTTCGATATGGAACCGATGAAAAACGCGCGACGGCCTGCCGTCTCACCGATAACGCCCGCCGGCGGCACACCGCGCCGCCGGGGAAAGCTGTTGATTCCCGGCGCCATGGCAGTGATTGCGCTCGGCGCTGTCGCCGTGCTCGGCATGCGCATGTTTGCCGACCGCCAGACGGTCAACAGCGTGGAGTATGAACACGCCTGGACCGCGCTCAACGCCAGCGCCGAGGCGCGCCAGGCGCTCGGCATTCCCATCGAGCGCGAATGGTTCAGTTCCTACCGGAAACTGCCTTCGGGCAGCGGCAATTGCACGCTTCTGGAATTCAGAGTGCACGGCCCGAAGGACTCCGGCCTGGTGGTGGTGGAATCCGTCACCCTCGACGATACGCCGCTGGCGCTGCGGGAAATCGTGCTGACATCCGACGAGCGCATTCGCATCAGCCGCCACTCCCGCGCCGCCGAACTGCTGCCGATGATGGCCCCCTGCCTGAAAGACCGGAACGACAACCGCTAAATCCGGGTTTTGGTGGACTTGGTGGACTTGGTGGACGGGGTGGACTGGGTGGACGGGCTCACAATTCCGCGTTCCGCATTTGGTATTCGTCCACCCAGTCCACCCGCGTCCACCGGAACGCCCGCTCCATTTTGCCGCGGGCGTTGTGAAGATTTATTTCTGTCGGGCACTGTATAAATTGTTCATCGACAACATATTGTTACACTGTGGACACCGAAATTCCATCTTTGGCGGGTACCGCAGCTCCCCGAACGATCAGTCGCCCCCGAATCACAAGGAAGCCTCCCAATGCCCCGTTATTTGCCGAAACGCTGGATGAGCATCACAGCCCTTCTGCTGTCCGCTCCGGCGGCGGCCGAAACGGTGGATGTCCGCGAAGTCAGGAATCCCAACGGCGACGTGGTGTTTTTGCTGCAGTTTTACGGCACGGACGTGCCCTACGGCAACACCAGTGAGGACCCGGCCCATCCCGAATACGATTACGGGGCGCGGGATTTCACCGAAGCCGAGAAAGCCGCCTTGGTGCGGGGCGCTGAATACTGGGCGGCGGTGTTGAAGCCGACGAGCGCGCCCTATGCGCCCGGGGTGGTCCGCCTGGGCATCCTACCCGACACCAGTTTCAACGCCTCCGCCAACTTCTTCTACGCGCCGGACGGCAAGGGCTTGTTGTTCAAGGCGCTGCAGGGGCCGGACGACGAACGGGTGGACATGCATCTCACTGACGATGTGGCCCCCTACCCCCATTCCGTGGCCGTGTTCCACAATATTTCCTGGCAGACACAAACGGATTCCAACCTGCGGGAAACCGGCACCAGCATGACGCCGGTCATGATTCACGAACTCGGCCACGCTTTGGGCATCACCGAGGATAACGAGACGTTCGCCGATCTGCTGGGCAGCGGCGGCACCGCCGCCGCCGGCTATGCCGATCGCACGCCCTATGACGAGGATAATCCAAGTGCTCTCTCCGGACACCTGAACTTTTACGGTGAAACCGCCATGGCGCTGTGGGGCGGTCCGGTGCCGATGGCCCACGCGACCGACCAGGAAGCCGCCCACTTCGGCATCCGCAACGGCCTGATGACCCACATCCAGACCAAAGACTATCCGATGTTCATGGAGGTGGAACTCGCCGCCATCAAAGACATCGGCTATGATGTGGATGTGCGCGACTTTTTCGGCCGCTCCTTTTATGACGACGACCGGCTCACCACGAAAACGGTGGTCAACGGCAACGGCTTTTTCGCCAGCCGGGGCCTGGACGCCAACGGCAACTGGCTGGGCTACAACGTCGGAACTCCCAATCTTTCACCCTGGGGGGTCGGCCTGCATGTGTTCGGCAGCGCCTATGACATCACGCAAACGGCGGACTTGCTGGCTGACGGAACCGGCGCCGCCGGGGTGCGCGTCGACGGCTTCGACAACACCGTGCGCATCGAACCGGGCGTGCGCGTCACCGCCGAAGGGACACAAGGGACGGGGCTGCTGGTCGCCTTCGGCTCCGGCCATGTGATCAACAGCCGGGGAACCGTCAGCGCCACCGGGGATATGGGCATCGGCGCGCGCTTCGATTTCGGCGCGCCCGATGTCGAGGTCGAGCTGTGGTCTTACCGCTATTATCCCAGTAACGACGTGCCGCCCCAGCGTCTCTTTATCGACGGGCCGATGGTCAGGGAGTTCAACCTGTCGGGAGCGTTGTCGGGCGGGCCGTCAAACCCTGACGGACAGTGGCTTTCGGATGAATTCGTCAATTACGGCGGCCGCAGCATCGCCCTCTATATCGGCCCGCGCGCCCATGTCGGCGCCATCAATGTGCTGAGCGGCGCCTCCATCAACGGCGACATCATCAGCCGCTGGAATCCGGAAAACCACCCGACGCCCCAGATCCGCGCCAATCCCGAAAATTACATGACCACCCTCACCTTCGGGCTGAAGGATGACGGCGCCGGCGGCGCCACCACCTCGCCCGACCCGGACTTTTTCCTCAACTACAGCGGCAATATCACCGGCCCGGCCAGTTTCAACGTCTCGCTCTCCGGCGGCACCCTGGAGTACGCCGGGGTCATGGATGTCTATTCCTTCCGCACCGCCCCCGGCACCACTCTCTCCGCCGGATTTGTCAACGGCGGGCCGACCACCATCACCGCCACCAGCGCCATCGTCACCGACCCGGCCTCGCGCATCGGCTTCAACCCGACGCCCTTCAGCTACGGCGTCGCGCAGGAAACGGGGCCGGTACCGTTCCTGGTGTTCGACGCGCCGTCGCAAACCCACGGGGCGAGCCTGCTGCAATCCCGGGGGAACTACTCCATCGGCCCTTATGATTACACCTGGAACGGCCTGTCGCGTTCCGCCGACCTGGCGACGGTCTCCCTCAACGTCACCTCCCGCGCCTTCAATGACGAGCGCGGCGGCACGGATATGGTCAACGCGCCGCTCGCCGTGCTGATGCGCGCTCCCGGACTCGACGCCGTGAACAACCGCCTGCCGCGGCGGCCCGCCGTTCCCGAATCCTGCTCTGATACGCCGCTTGCTCCCGAGATTCCTCAAAAGGACTTCCGCTGCCGCACCAACATCTGGGCGGCGGCCGGCGTCAACACCGTCTCTCTGCACGGCCGCCGCGACGCGTCCATCACCGGGCCGGGCCTGACCGCGGGCATCGACGCCGATGTGACCGGGACCATCCGGCTCGGCGCGGCGTTGGCTCTGGACGACGCCCGTTATGACAGCGACACCGCCGATGTCGACGCCCGCACGGTGGCCGCCCACATCTACGGCAGCGCGATTCTGCCCCTCGGCCTGGAACTGGGCGTCACCGGTTCTTTTGCCTCAACCAGTTTCGACGCCCGCCGCACCGTGGCCGGTCGCACGCTCGACAGCGACTTCAACGCCGCGACCGCCGGCCTCGGCCTCAGTCTCGGGCGCGTCTTCGACATCACGGAAACGGTGTCGGTGCGCCCCTTCGCCGATTGGAACCTCTTCCACTTTTCCCGCGCCGCCTTCCGGGAAAGCGACGACACCTACGCCCTGAGCTACGCCTCCACCAGCAACAACATCCACCGTTTCCGCCTCGGCGTTGACGTCGCCCGGCAATGGGACACCGGTTTCCTCACCGCGAAAGCCTTCTGGAACGGTCTTGCCGGCGACATCCGTGATGACACCCGCATGAGCTTTGTTCTTGACCCGGTCGCCAACGTCTTCACCGCGCCGACCGACGCGCTGGACCGCAACAGCTTCGGCCTGGGCTTGGGCGGCGGAGTGAAACTCGGCCGCAACGCCGACATCAGTTTCGATTACACCCTGCTGACCGGCCCCCACGCCACCTCCCATCAGGGAAGCGCCACCTTCCGCCTGAGATTCTGACACCCCGGACGTTCAGAACCGGTTGTTGTCCACAGGCCCGGTCACCGACTCAGGCCGACAAGCGCGTAGAACGCCGCCGGAAAGGCGGGGTAATAGTGAATCAGCACGCTGAACAGCAGGATATCGAACACCAGGCCGATGACGCAGGTGATTTCGGCCCGGCGGGTGCGGCGCTCCCAGGCGAGGTGGACATTGCGGGTCGCGTCGAACAGAATCAACGCG
>JAISTL010000057.1 GCA_031272615.1 Methylobacteriaceae bacterium
GTCCAAATTCTATCTGTCGCTGCAGGATGACCTGATGCGCATTTTCGGCTCCGAGCGCATGGATACCATGCTGCAGCGCTTCGGCCTGCCCGAGGGCGAGGCCATCATCCATCCGTGGATCAATACCGCCATCGAAAAAGCGCAGGCCAAGGTGGAAATGCGCAATTTCGACATCCGCAAGAATATCCTGAAATACGACGATGTCATGAATGACCAGCGCAAGGTGGTGTTTGAACAGCGCCGGGATTTCATGCGCGCCGAGAGCGTGCGCGACACCATCGACGAAATGCGCCATGGTGTGGTGGAAGACCTGCTCGATGCCTACATGCCGGTGGAGGCTTTCCCGGAGCAGTGGCAAACGGCGGAGCTGAAGCAGGATATCGTCAAGTACTTCGCCATTGACGTTCCGGTGGACGTGTGGTCTCAGGAGGAAGGCATCGGCCGCGAGCAGATGGCTGAGCGGCTGTTGAAAGCGGTGGACGAGAGATTTGCCGAGCGGGTGGAAAAAAACACGCCGGATGTGATGACCTACGTGGAAAAGCAGATTCTGCTGCAGACTCTGGATTACCTGTGGCGTGAACACCTGGTGACCCTCGACCATCTGCGACAGGTCATCGGCTGGCGCGGCTTCGCCCAGCGCGACCCGCTGAACGAATACAAATCCGAAGCCTTTGAACTGTTCAACGGCCTCATCACGCGTTTGCGCCAGCAGGTTACCGGCCAGTTGATGCGGGTGGAAGTGGTGTTCCGTGATCCCAATCAACCCGACGATCAGACCCGGCAGATGGGCGGAATGGCGCCGGCGGAACAGGTGAGCGGTTCTTCCGACCATCCGCGGCGGGATCCGAACGACCCCTCGACCTGGGGGCGCGTCGGCCGCAACGAACTCTGCCCGTGCGGCTCAGGCAAGAAATACAAGCACTGCCACGGTCGTCTGGCGTAAGTCAACCAAAGTTTCGCAGGGTGTCGGGGCGCCTACGTGTGTACCCGCATCGGGAGGGCATGCGGGCCTCCCCGATGCGTCACGCCGGGGCGTTGTTTTATGCCAGTGACTCTTTCAGCGCCGCAATAATCGCGTCGCCCATCTGCGACGTATTCACGGTCGCTTCGCCGGGTTTGGCGATGTCGGCGGTGCGCAAACCCTTTGCCAACGCGCCGGCGATGGCCTTTTCCAGGCGATCCGATTCCTCCGGCAAATCGAAGGAATAACGGAAGGCCATGGACAGTGAACTGAGGGTGGCGATGGGGTTGGCGATACCCTTGCCGGTGATGTCCGGAGCGGAACCGTGCACCGGCTCATACATGGCGTTGGCTTTTCCGGTCGCCGGATCGGTTTCCCCAAGTGACGCGGAGGGCAGAATCCCGAGGGACCCGGTGGTCATGGCCGCCACATCCGAAAGAATGTCGCCGAACAGGTTATCGGTGACGATGACGTCAAACTGCTTGGGGCGGCGCACGATCTGCATGCCGCAGTTATCGACGAAGATATGGTTCAACTCGATATCGGGGTAGTCGGCGCCGACGCGCGTGACCACTTCCTTCCAAAGAACGCCGGTTTTCATGGCGTTGTGCTTTTCGGCGGAGGTCACCCGCTTGGCGCGCTTGCGCGCCAGTTCGAAGGCGACGCGGGCGATGCGCTCGATCTCATGGGTGGTGTAGAGCTGGGTATCCACCGCGCGCTTTTCACCGTTCTCCAAAGTGACGATTTCCTTGGGTTCGCCGAAATAAACGCCGCCGATGAGCTCGCGGACAATCAGCATATCCAGGCCCTGCACCAATTCGGGCTTGAGGGACGAGGCGTCGGCCAGCGCCGGATAGCAGATGGCCGGGCGCAGGTTGGCAAAAAGCCCCAAAGCTTTGCGCAGGCCGAGAAGCCCGGCCTCCGGGCGTTTGTCGAAGGGCACTCCGGCCCACTTCGGCCCGCCGACCGCCACCAGCAGCACGGCATCGGCGTCCCGCGCCAGCTTCAGGGTTTTGCCGGTGAGCGGCGCTCCGTAAGCGTCATAGGAGGCGCCGCCGATCAGCGCCTTTTCCGTGGCAAAATCGGCGATTCCCGCCTCGCGATAAAAGCGGACCAGTTTTTCAATTTCCCCGATAATTTCCGGACCGATACCGTCTCCGGGAAGCAGCAGCAGCTTATAGGTTTTCATCGTCTTTCTCTTCTTTTGTCGCGAAAGGCCCATGCCGTTCTCACGCCGGGAGGCGGGTCGGCAAACCCGCGCTCACCGGTGTTGTTTAAAAAATCCGTCGGCGTTGCTAACACCTTTCCCCGGTGTTTGAAATGAAAAAACGCCGGTTTTCGGATTCCGATGCGCGCCCGCTCACGGAAACCGTTGGACGGAACCGGCGGGCAAATTGCTTCCGCAAACCCGATGGTGTAAGCTTTCCCAATCCCGGGGGATGAAAGAGGATGCCGGTGGCGGAAACACACAGCATGACAGCGTTGGGACTGATGAGCGGCACGTCCATGGATGGGATGGATGTCGGCGTGGTCGAAACCGACGGGGAAAGCGTGGTGCGCACCGGCGCCGGGATGACCGTTCCCTATCCGGACAAGCTGGCGCGGGAGTTGTTTCAGCTGTTGGAGAAACCGGAACGCGCCGCGGATGACGGGCTCACGGACCTCGAGCAGGCGGTCACCGACGCCCACTGCGACGCCGTTATCGGGTTTTTGCAGGCCACCGGTATCAAGCCGGCGGATATCGATGTCATCGGCTTCCACGGGCAAACCGTGCTGCATCGGCCGGAGCGGCGCTTTACGCGGCAGCTCGGCCTCGGGCAGCGTATGGCCGATCGGCTGAGACTCCCCGTGGTCAATCGGTTCCGGCACGCCGATGTTGCCGCCGGCGGTGAGGGCGCCCCCTTCGTCCCGGTGTTCCATCAGGCGCTTGCCGCCGGGCTTTCCAAACCCCTGGCGATTCTCAATCTCGGTGGAGTCGGCAATGTCACCTACCTCAGTGGCAACGGGGTGTCGGCCTTTGATACCGGACCGGCCGGCGCTTTGATTGACGACACCATGCGCCGCCGTTTCGGCCGGTCGTTTGACGAAGGCGGCGCCGTAGCAGCCAGGGGTACGGTGAACCGGGAACTTGTGGATGCTTTTCTGGCGGATCCGTTTTTCACCCGTCCGCCGCCGAAGTCACTCGATCGGAATACTTTCCACCGGTGGGGCAAACCGTTGGAAAACCTTTCGCCGGAAGATGCTGTGGCGACAGCCACCGCCTTTACGCTGGAATCCGTTGCCGCAGCACTGAACTATATGCCTGAATCGCCGAACCGCTGGCTGGTCACCGGGGGTGGGCGCCGCAACGACACTCTTCTGCGGGCGCTGGGCCGGAGGTTGGGTGTCAATGTTGCCGGCGTCGAAACCGTTGGCTGGAACGGAGATTTCATGGAGGCCCATGCCTTCGGATATCTTGCGGTGCGCCATCTCAGAGGTCTGCCGCTGAGCTTTCCTGAAACCACCGGCGTTCCACGTCCTATGCCCGGCGGTGTGTCCTATAAGCCACGCTGACGAACATTTTCGACCGGGTATCGCGGTGTGGCTGCGGGGGCTTGGTTGAAGTCGTACTTTATCGTCGGGATTCCGCACTCTTTTGAGTCCAAGGTCCTGTTGTGCGGGTCTCGGGAGTTGCAAAGCGCCGGTTTGTGCTCTACATTGCCGCAAGGTGGAGCGGAGTATCGTATGAGGTTGGGGGAGAGTAATGGCGGAAGTAGAGGAGTCGCGCCCGAAAGAGGCACAAACGTCGCGGACAGCGGCGGTTTATGACGAGCTTGTTCTGAAGCAGCGCTATCATGCCGTCAAGCAGTTGTTCTGGTGTTATATTACCCGTGTGGATTATGCTCATGCCGTCATGATGGCGGAACAGGACCTCCTGACTGTGGACGAAGCCCATGATATTCTTATGGGTTTGCGGCGACTGGAGCATGAAATCGATCAGAGTTTCTCCACCCGGGAAGAGACGGTGTTTCCGCAGGGTCAGAGCTTCATCATGGATTCGCGCAAGCGCTTTCTGGCCCTCGTCGCGCCGGAACTCGGCGAGAAGCTCTACCTGTTCCGCAGTACTCACGAACTGATCCACACAATTTTACGCATGGCCCTGAAAGATCGCCTCGGCATTCTCACCGGCATGGTGCTCAGTGTTCTCGACGGAATTCTGGTCAATGCCCGGCGGGATTCGATGATTCCCATTCCGGCCCGTGCTCCGGGGGAGGGAGTGCCCGGGCAGCCTGCCACTTGGGGCGCATATCTGCTGGGAATCGCCGAACTGTTGTTCCGCGATTGCGAACGCGTCATGACCGCCCTGCGGCAGCTGGATACATCGCCGCTCGGAGTCGGAGACGGTATCGACTGGGGCGTGCACTTCAACCGCGCCCGCTTGGCCGAGCTGCTCGGGTTCCGCCAGATTCAGGAATATACGCTGTCTCCGGTGTTGATGAACGACGGCTATAACACCGTGTATGAAACGTTGCAGCTGCTGTTTTTCGACATCTCGAAGATTGTGGATGAGCTGTTGCTGCGTATGCGTTCGACAACTCCCCATATCTGGTGGCCGGAGGACAGCGGTCCGATTCGTGATATTCTCGAGGAATTGCACCTGTTGTCGGTGTTGTCGGGAAATACCGCCGCTTCGTTTCTCCGCACCGCCGAAACCGCGCTTCCCTATAGGCGCGGCTCACTGTTCACCCAGCAGATGTCCGGCTATCATGTGTTTGACAGCGGCATTCGCGCGCTTCGTCTGTTTGACGGAGTCATTCGTGTGTTGAAAGGTGATGAACGGGCGTTTCTCAAGATAATTGATCGCGAAGGCTTGGTATTCAGGGAGTTTGTCGCAGTTCTCACCCGCGAGGAACAACTGCCGGCGGACACCGGGCGCGCCATCGGCAAACGGCTGACCGCCTATCTTTCCGAACACCGCCTGATGGCCACCCAAGTGCCCTTCGAAGTGTTCCAGGACGTCTTCAACGAGGAAGCCGGACGGCCGCCGCAGCTTTCCGAAGACAAGTTTGTCCGCATGCTGTCGCCCTATGCGTTCCTGAACACCTTCGGCATCGTCAATACCTTCTCGGTCACCCTCGAGCCGGTTCTGGCGCGCTACGAAAAGCTGTCTTTCGATTTGCGCGGCCAGTTGGATGCAGTCATCAACCGCTCGCATCACGCCGACCAGATGCTGGCCAAAGCGGTGGATGACCTCATCGCCCGTGAGCCGGATTCCCGCCCTGAAGCTGGAGAAACGCCGGCTGAACCGGCGTCCTGACCTATGGTTTCGAATTGGCTGACTTGACGGCGTCCTCCATGCGCACGGTGAACTGCCCGGGCCTTAAGGGTTTGGGCTGGCTCGGGTCCGGCGCCCAGCCGATGAGCCAGATGATGTCGAAGGTCGCCCGGATGCGCCCGTCAGCATCGGAAAAACGCTCGGCATAAACTTGAGCCATGCGCATCAGGGTGGTGCGGCGCAAAGGTTTGCGGCTGCGTCCGATGAGGGCGTTGCCGCCGCCCATGGCGCGCAGGTCCGTCATCAGGTGAAAGACATCGGGGTAGCGCACGCTCACCTCATCGTGATCCGAGACCGAAAGGGCAAACCCTGCCCGCTGCATCAGGTCGCCGGCGGCGCGGATATCGGCGAAGGGGGCAATCCTCGGGCTGCCGCCGCCGTCCAGCTCGCTTTCGGCAATCAGAAAGGCCTGGCGCAGTTCGCTCAGGGTGTCGTTGCCGAACAGAGAACCGATGAACAGCCCGTCGGGTTTCAGGAGTCGTACCAGCCGGGAGAGTACGCCCGGAAGATCGTTGACGGCGTGGAGGGCAAGGAGCGAAAACGCCAAATCAAACTGTCCGAGCCCTTCCGGCGGAAACGAGGTTTCGTCGACAACCGCCGCGGCGCCGGGGTCGCTCACGGGTGAAAGCCGCACGATCTCCCGGATTTTGCCGGAGCTTCCGAGGCGTTGGACCCCGTGTCCCGAGGGCGAGCCGACATCGAGGGCGCGCTCAAAAGTTCTGAGTACCGTCTCCACCCGGTCCTCCAGCTCCGCCGCCGCCCGCTCCATGAGAAAACCGGCGTAGCCGGCGGCGTGGGCGCGCTCGAGACGCAGGCGCAGGAGGCGCGAATCAAAAATCTCGGGAATCATGTGTGAGCTCCATCCAATCCCGGCTCCGACTGTTCTTGTTTCATCATGGTCAATAACAGATCGTCGCCCCCTGTGCCCGCGGGAGACTCCTTATCCCAACTTTTTTGACACGGCGTCGGGACGGGTCGGATCCACAAAGGACACGGTTGCGGAGATTATCGGGGGCGCATCGCGCTACACGTCCCCATGGCTGAAGGTTTCGGTCAATCTGCTCTTGACTGGACCGCCCCGGGCGTTACAAGCTTTCCCGATAAAACGGGTTTCGTCCGGCGCGATATGTCAGCCCGCAGAGTCACTGCCGGAACGGGGGAGAACAACATGAACCACGAATTGGCCTACGGCAAGGGAAAACTCTCGTTTACGCTTCCCGGGGGCGTGACGCCGACGATTATCGTCGCCGGTGACAGACCGGCCCTGCCGGACCCGCATGCCGCCGCCGACTTTGCAGTGAAAAACCCCGAGGGCACGCCGCCGCTGGTTGAGATGCTGCGGGCCAGGGCGCCCAAATCCGTGGTGGTGATCGTCAACGACGTCACCCGCCCGACACCCTATGACGTTATCCTGCCGCCCCTTCTCAACGCCTTCAGCGAAGCGGGCGTCACGGACGAGCAGGTGACGTTTCTGGTCGCGACGGGGGTTCACGACGTGCACACTGACGCTCAGAACCGCGAGTTTTACGGGGATGCCATCGTGGATCGGTTCAAGGTCGTCAGCCACAACGCCGAAGCGAGGGGAACCCATACGCTGTTCGGGAAGGTGATTTCCGGATACGATTTTTGGGTCAACACCCTGGCGGTGGAGGCGGATTTCCTCATCACCGTCGGCGTTGTCATGCCCCATTATTTTGCGGGATATTCCGGCGGCCGCAAGTCCATCCTGCCCGGAGTCGTCGGCAAGGAAACGGTGGAAAAAAACCACGCGCGCATGGTCGAACTGATGGACAATCTGCCGCCCATCGACGAAAACCCGGTGAGCCTTGAAATGATCGACGCTGCGCGCAAGGTCGGCGTGGACTTCATCCTCAACGTGGTGATGAACGACCGGAAGGAAGTGGTCAGCATCCACGCCGGTGATCTGGTGAAGGCGTGGCGCAGCGCCGTGACGGTTTCGGCCTCCATATTCGAGGTGCCCTTCGATAAACAGGTCGATATCTGCATCACCTGCGCCAGCGGTTACCCGCGCGATATCAACGCCTATCAGGCGCAGAAGGCGCTGGACCACGCCGACCGCATAACCCGCCCGGGGGGCACCATCGTTCTGGCGGCGGAATGTCCCATGGGGTACGGCGAACGCGTGTTCGAGGAATGGATGAGTCGCGGCTGGACTCCCCGGCAGGTCATGGAGGAGGTGAAACGCCACTTCGTCATCGGCGGGCATAAGGCCTACGGGTTTGCCAAGGTCGCGGCGGAAAAGGAATACTGGCTGATTTCCTCCTTCAACGAGCGGGACACCCAACGCCTCTACGCCAAAAAGGCGGCAACGGTTCAGGAGGCGGTGGACGCCGCCTTTGTCCGCCACGGTCCGCAGGCCAGTTGCGTCTACATGCCGCAAGGCAGCGTGTCGCTCCCCGTTCTCCGGCAGGCCGCGAAATAATACCGGGGATGAGCCTCGCCGCCGTGGCGCGGACGGTTGCTGCGACTCCATAACGGACGTACAGTTCCAATCCGTCGTCAACCGTGGTGAACCGTCATGAGGACAGGCCTTCAACCGGTGGATTTTGTCGCGTCCGCCGTGCTCAACCTGTTGTACCCTCCGTGCTGCCTGGTGTGCAAAACTCCGGTCGACGAGGCGGATTCCCTGTGCCCGGCCTGCTGGCGGCAGATGCGGTTTATCGAAGCGCCGTTCTGCCCGCGCTCCGGAGTTCCCTTCACCTTTGACACCGGCGAGGGGCTCGTTTCCCCCACCGCTCTGGCCGACCCGCCGGAGTACAATCGCGCCCGCGCCGGAGTGCTCTATGTCGGGACGGCGCGCACTCTTGTCCATCAGCTGAAGTACCATGACAGCCACAATCTCGCCCCGGGCATGGCGCGCATCATGGCCCACGCCGGGCGGGAACTGCTGGCTGAGGCCGATGTGCTCATCCCGGTACCGCTGCACTACACCCGGCTGTGGAAGCGACGGTTCAACCAGGCGGCGATTCTGGCGCGGCACATTTCGGCGCTCTCGGGAAAGCCCTGTGACATGTTCAGTTTGCGCCGGGTCCGGCACACGGCGCCGCAGTTCAGCCGCACGAGGGCGCAGCGCCGGGACAATGTGCGCGCCGCGTTTCAGGTTGCGGATGAGCGCCGGGACAATGTGCGCGGCAAACGGGTGGTGCTGATTGACGATGTGCTGACCACGGGCGCCACTGTCAACGCCGCCGCCCGCGGCCTGCTCAGGGCGGGAGCGACCGCCGTCGATGTGCTGACCTTCGCGCTGACGCCGCCGCCGGGCTTGGACCGCGGGGTGCATTGACACCGGGCTCTCGGGGGCCGGGGTTTTCCCGCGGTAAAATCCGTCTCCTCCCCTTGCCACCGCGGGTGGAACGCAATAGTTGTTCCCGGGAATCGTTTTTGCTTTGCCGCCGAACTTGAGGAGATACCGGTTATGGCCGCTGTTGTTGTCTATTCCAAAAACAGATGCCCCTATTGTGACCGCGCCAAGGCGCTGTTGAAGCGCAAGGGCGTCGCCTATACGGAGATCAACGTCGAAGAGCACCCGGACAAGCTCCCCGAGATGCTCGCCCGCTCCGAAGGCCGCCGGACGTTTCCGCAGATCATCATCAATGACAAGGCGGTCGGCGGCTCCGACGACATCCACGCCCTGGATCGTGAAGGCAAGCTGGATCAGTTGCTGGCGGGCTGAGATTGACGCGGGCAGTCACGCACCGCCAGCGCGTCCGCTGCGTTACGCCGGAACGATCTTCAATCGGCGGATTTCTCCGTCGATAGTATCCTCGACAATCCTGAAGTCGGTCACCCGCACCGGGCGTTGCTCCGTTGCCGGAAGCGTCAGGGTAGTGCACACCGGCAGCGACTTCGCCGGCCCCTCGTACTCGAATTCCACCGAGAGTCCGTCGGTTTGCGCCGTCCCCTTGAGGATGAGGCGCGACGGCTTTCCGCTTCCGGTCACCGCGCTTTCGCCGTCGTCTTCAAAGCTTTCTCCGAAAAAGGTTCCAGCGTTTTTCGGCGGGAAGATCATGAAGCCGCGCTCGTCGGGCATGGCTTTGAAATGAAGCTCGGCGGCGTTGAACGGCAGCGCGGCGCCCTCGCGCGCCATGAGCGGCGGTCTGTCGAAGGGGGCCGGCAGGGTTACGCTTTGGCCGCCGGGGTAATGGTCGCCGCGCCAGAAATCATACCAGCCGGTTCCGGCCGGAAGATAGACCTCGCGCGCGTCTTTCCCCGGTTCGACCACCGGCGCCTGCAGCAGCGCGGCGCCGATCATCAGGTCATCGTTAGCCTCGAAACAACGGGAATCGTGCGGGAATTCCAGGAATGTCGGCCGGATGAACGGCTCGTAATTCAAGCGGTAGCGCCACAGCAACGAATAGAGATACGGCAGCATCGCATAGCGGAAACGGATGAGATCCCGTACATGCCCGGTGACGGCAGGGTGCATCCACGGCTCGTTGACCGTGCCGTCGTCATTCCACGAGTGAATCGAAAACCGCGGCTGCAGCACACAGGATTGCACCCAGCGCACAAAAAGCTCCGGGTCCGGCGACGGCCCGGAGAAGCCGCCGACATCGTTACCGATGTTGGAAATGCCCGACAGGGACAGGCCGATGCTCATCTTGATGTTGTACTTGACGGTTTCCCAGCTGGTGTAGTTGTCACCGGACCATGTCTGGACATACCGGTGCATACCGGTGGCTCCGGCGCGCGACACCAGAAACGGGCGCTTCTGCGGTGCGTAGGCCCGCTGGGCCTGATGCGAGGCGCGAATCATCAACAGGGTGTGCAGGCTTTTGGCTTCCGCCGCCGGGCGCGGCGCGCCGAAACTGTCGGCCACCGCCGTTTCGCTCCAGATTTCAAATTCGTTGTTGTCGTTCCAGGTCGCCGCCATGCCGTAATCCAGCAGCGCCTCCGTCACATGAGCGCGCCACCACGCCTGGGCCGCCGGATTGGTGAAATCGAGATAAGCGCCGACTTCATCCCAGAACTGCACCATTTCCGGGCCGCCGTCCGCCGCCTTGACGAACAGCCCGAGGTTTTTCGCCTCGTCAAACAGCGGGTGGTCCTGCAGCAGGCAGGGCTTGATATTGGGAATGAGGCGCACGCCATGCTCGAGATACCGGGCGACAAAGCCCTTCGGGTCCGGGAATTTGTCGCGGTTCCAGTTGAAGACGTACCGCTTGGCGCCGATGGAAGTGTAGCCCGACGAGAGGTGAAACGACGAGCACAGAATATCGTGTTCGGCGCACTTGTCGAGAAATCCGTCCATTTTCTGCTGGGCATCCGGGGCTTCGGTATAGGACATGGTCGAGCCGGAATAACCCAGCGCCCATTTCGGCGACATGGCAGGACGCCCGGTGAGCCAGGTGAACCGGCGCACGATGTCGGTGAGGGTGTCGCCGCCGATGACGTAATAGTCGAGGTCACCGGCCTCGGCGACGAAATAGCGGTAATGGCCGTGGTAATTGTCCATTTCCCGCCCCATGTCGAAGGCGCAGTCGGCATGGGTGTCGTAGTAGAGGCCGACGGGCAGGCGCTGCTGTTTCGACCAGGTGATGTAGAACGGGATGTGCTTGTAGAGCGGGTCGGTGGTTCTGGCGCTGTAGCCCATGGCGTCGAAATTGACCATGGTATAGCGCCCGCCGGCGCGGTCGGTTTCGCCGGCCCGTTCGCCCAGCCCGAAATACATCTCGCCCTCCGGCCGGTTGAGATAGTGGTAGACCCGCTTGTCCCACCAGCCGAAATTGTAGCTCTGGGTGGAGCGGTCGGCGAGAATGTCGATGGCCTTGCCGCCGGAGAGCCACTGCCAGCGGCAGAACAACCCGTCGAGGGCGACGGTGAGGATGAGCCGCCCGGTTTTGACGACGAGGGTGTCATCGGCGCCCTCGACGGAATAGGCGGGGCAGGAAAAGCCCGACAGGTCAAAACGGTCGCGGCCGGTGTCGGCCACGTCCTCGGCGCCCGGCGCCACCGCCCAGCCGCGGGGATGGTGCAGCACGCCGCCCGGCAGAACCATCACCCGGATGATATCCTCTTCCAGCACAAAGATATGCGCCACATGCCCTTCCGGAGAGCTGAGCGTGATGCGCGCCCCCTCCGGTTTCCCCGGTGTGAACCGGGGAGCCTTTGCCATTGTTGTCATGGCTGTCTCCTTGAAAGCCGTCGGCTCAGTTAACCGGAACATAGCCCAGCGCCAGTTTCGGCAGCGCCAGGGAAAGGTCCGGAATGAAGGTTACCATCATCAACGTGAGGATCATCACCGCGAAGAAGGGGAAAATGCGTCCCAACACCCGGTCGATGGACACCCCGGCGACGGAGCAGCCGACGAACAGCGCGCTGCCGACCGGCGGCGTACAGATGCCGATGCACAGGTTGAAGACGATCATCACGCCGAAATGCACCGGGTCGACGCCGAGCTGTTGGGTGACGGGAAGGAAAATCGGCGTGAACACCAGCAGCGCCGGGGTCATGTCCATGAAGGTGCCGACCACCAGCAGCAGGATGTTGATGAACAGCAGCAGCACGAACTTGTTCTCGGACAGGCCGAGCAGCGTGTCGCTGACGGTATAGGGAATGTCGGCGTTGGTCATGGCCCAGGCCATGGCGCTGGAAACGCCGATCAATATCAGCACGATGGCGGTGGTGACGGCCGACTCCAGCAGCACGCGGGGCAGGTCGCTCACCTTCATTTCCCGGTAAATCACGAGAGTCAGCACCAGGGTATAGACGACGGCAAGCGACGCGGCTTCGGTGGCGGTGCAGACGCCGAGGATGATGCCGCCCATGATGATGATAATCAACCCGAGGGACGGCAGCGCCGCCCAGGTGGTGAGCAGCGCCTCCTTGAGGCCGGGGAACCCGATGACCTTGTATCCTTCTTTCTTGGCCATGACATAGGCGACGACCATGACGCCGAGCCCCATGAGGATTCCGGGAATGTATCCGGCGACGAACAGCGCGGCGATGGAGGTGCCGCCGGAAATCAGCGAATAGACGATGAAGGCGTTGCTGGGCGGAATCAGCAGGCCCGTCGGGCACGAGCAGATGTTGACGGAAGCGGAATAGGCCGGGTCATAGCCCTCCTTTTCCTGCAGCGGCGCCATCATGCCGCCGACCGCGGCGCCCGCGGCCACCGCCGAACCGGAGAGCGCGCCGAACAGCATGTTGGCGAGGACATTGCAATGGGCGAGAGCGCCGGGAATCCAGCCGACGATGATTTTGGCGAAATTCACCAGACGCAGGGCCAGGCCGCCGCGATTCATGATGTTGCCGGCCAGGATGAAGAACGGAATGGCGAGAAGGGAGAAGGTGTCGAGGCCGCCGGCCATTTTCTGGGCGATGACAAACACCGCCTGGTCGACGCCGATGGCCAGGCCGATGGTTACCAGTGACGCCAGACCGATGGCGAAGGTGATGGGCATTCCCACCACCAGCAGAACCCCGAAGGTTCCGAATAACGCGATGATGCTGATCCATTCGCTGCTCATATGACGTCTCCTCCCTTTGCCCCGTCTGTTGCCGTCGCGGCGTTCGCGTCGGGGTTCAGACATTCCAGAACGTGATTGATGCCGAACAGCACGATGCAGACGCCGCCGATGGGCAGCGCCGTGTACACCCAGCCCATCGGAACGCGCAGCACCGGGGAAACCTGCCCGGTGGCCAGAGTCTTGGTGACGATGTCGAGCCCGCCCCATACCATCACCGACAGGGCGAAGGCGATGACGCCGAGCTCCAGCACCAGTTCCAGTTTCCGTTTGCCGCCGGCGGGCAGTTTGTTGATGAACAAATCCACCGCCAGGTGCTTGCGGATGCCGGAAACGTAAGCGGCGCCGACGATGCCGAGCCAAATCAGCATGAAGCGGGCGATCTCGTCGGTGGCGCTGTTTTGGATGGCCGGGATATAACGGCCGGAAACCTGCCAGACGACGACAACGGTCATCAAGCCGAGCAGGGCGATCAGCAGATAGGCGAGAAACAGGCTGATCTTGCGGCAGAGTGTATGCATCGTATCCTCCTTGAGGTGAGCGGCGTTCCTCTGTGTGTTTTCTCTAAAACTGTTCTAAAGAGGTCTGATGACAGACCGGTGAAATTCCTCACGTTCTATAATTTGGTTTGACCAATTCCCCAAGAGATTCCGGGTGCGTCAAAACAACGCACTTGGAATTTTTCTTTATTCTCTTGATTTTCGCTGAAATGTCCAATAGGGACGAGGCGTGTGCACAGCACCAAAGATATCAGACCACTTGATTCAATCATCAGAGAAAGTCCCATCATGTCAGTCCGTACAATTCTCATTGCCGGCGCGTTAGGTTCGCTGCTGTTCAGCGGCGTCGCCGAGGCGCAAACCCTGAAACTCTCCCATAATCTCGATCGCAACCATCCGGCGCACAAGGCCATGGAATTCATGGCGAAGCGGGCGGGCGAGCTCTCCGGCGGCGAGGTGAAAATCCGTGTCTATCCCAATGCCGAATTGGGCAGCCAGCGGGAATCGCTGGAGCTCGTGCAGAACGGCACCCTGGCGCTCGCCAAGTCCAATGCCGCCGAACTCGAGGCGTTCGAGCCGATCTACGGCGCGTTCAATCAACCGTATATCTTCAAGGATCGTGAACACTTCTACCGTGTGCTGCTGTCGGATGCCGGGCGCAAGGTGCTGGACGCCTCCAAGGACAAGGGCTTTATTGGTCTGGCCTATTACGACTCCGGTTCCCGCAGCTTCTACGGCAAGAAGCCCTTCAACACCCCCGATGATCTCAAGGGCTTGAAGGTGCGCGTGCAGCCGAGCCCGTCGGCCATCGAGCTCATTGAAACCCTTGGCGCGCAACCGGTTTCTCTCGCTTACGGCGAGTTGTACACCGCGCTGCAGCAGGGCCTGGTGGACGCCGCGGAAAACAATATCACCGCCATGACCCTCGGCCGCCACGGCGAAGTCGCCAAGTTTTATTCCAAGGATGAGCACACCCGCATCCCGGATGTGCTTGTCATTTCCACGAAAGTGTGGGAAGGGTTGACCGACAAACAGCGTGACGCCCTGCGCCAGGCGGCGGTCGATTCGATGTTGAACATGAAGGACCTGTGGGCTCAGTCCGAAGAGCTGGAGGCCAAGAACACCGAGGCGATGGGTGTGACGCTGGTTACGCCGGATATGGACTCTTTTGTGAAAAAGGTTCAACCAATTTATGATCGCCTGCAGAAGGAAGCTCCCGATATCTACTCCCTGATCGAAGAGTTCAAGAAACTGTAAGTCAGGCTTTGGGTTCAAACATGATGAATACGGAATCGCGCCCCGAGGGCCAGCGTCTTTATCAACAGGTCGGCGAAGAGTTGCGCCGGGCGTTGGAGCGCGGCGACTATAAAATCGGGGAGCGGCTTCCGCCGGAACGGGATATCGCCGAACGGTTCAACGTGAGCCGTTCGGTGGTCCGTGAAGCCTTCATTCTCCTGGAACTGCAAAATCTCATCGATATCCGGCACGGGTCGGGGGTGTACGTCACCGGCGTCCCGGCGCCGTCAGACAAATCCGGCGATGAGGAAAGCATTGTCCGCAACGATGTCGGGCCGTTTGAACTGTTGCAGGCCCGGCAGTTGCTGGAAAGCAACATCGCGGCGTTCGCGGCGACTCAAATCACCAAAACCGACCTTGTCGCCATGCGCGCCGCCTTGGAGCAGGAGCGCGAGAAACTCAGCCGCGGCGACACCGATTACACCGCCGACGAGGAGTTCCACAAGCTCATCGCCCGGGCGACTCAGAACGGCCTGATGCTGGAAATGGTGGAACTGCTGTGGAAGCGCCGTCTCAACAGCCCGATGTGGAACCGGCTGCACGTGCATATCATCGACCAGGGTTACCGCAAGAAATGGCAGCAGGACCACCTCGCCATTCTCAACGCGCTGCAGCTCAGGGATTCCGCCCGGGCGCGCCAGACCATGTGGCAGCACCTGGAAAACGTCAAACAGACGCTGTTGAAGCTCTCCGATGTGGATGACCCGGAGTTTGACGGTTATCTGTTCAGCACCAATCCGCTGGTTCCGGAACACCCCCTGCATTCGCTCGACTGAGTCGACCGACGCGTCCCGATGGAAAACCGGCGCTTCGATTGCCCCAGGAGGGGCGGCTACACGCCGGAATAGGCCGCGAAGCCGCCGTCCACCGGCAGCACGATGCCGTTGACGAACCCCGAAGCCTCTTTGGAGGCGAGAAACAGCAACGCTCCCACCAGTTCCTCCGCTTCGCCGAACCGGCCCATCGGCGTATGTTCGACAATCTTGCGCGCCCGCGGGGTGTATTCTCCGGTGGTTTCGTCCAGCAGCAGCGCCCGGTTTTGCTGGGTGACGAAAAACCCGGGCGCCAGGGCGTTGACGCGGATGCCGACCTTGGCGAAGTGCACCGCCAGCCACTGGGTGAAATTGCTCACCGCCGCCTTGGCGCCGGAATAGGCGGGAATCTTGGTCAGCGGCCGGAAGGCGTTCATTGAGGAGATGTTGATGACGGCGCAGCCCTCGCGGCCGATCATCTGCCGGGCGAACACCTGGGTGGGCAACAGCGTACCGAGAAAGTTGAGATTGAACACGAAACCGATGCTGTCCGGGTCCAGATCGAAGAAAGTGGTCAGTCCGCTTGTCTCCATGTCGGCGACGGTGAGGAATTCGTCGTCGGTGGTTCCCTTCGGATGATTGCCGCCGGCGCCGTTGATCAGCAGGTCGCACGGCCCGAAGATTTCCAGGGTTTTGTCCGCGGCGGCCTGCAGCGACGCCCGGTCGAGAACGTTGGCGGCGAGACCGGTGGCCTTGCCGCCATTGTCGCGGATGGTCTGCGCCGTGCGCTCCGCCGCCTCGAGCCTGAGGTCGAGAACCGCGATGTTTGCGCCGCATTCGGCGAGCGCCCGGGCGAAACCGGCGCACAGCACCCCGCCGCCGCCGGTGACCACAACCGTCTTGCCTGTCATATCGATGCGAAAAGGTAGAACCATTTTTCATTTCTCCGGTGAAACAACTGCAGCCCCGCGTCTCACGCGGTCATGCGAAAGACGCGGATGATTCGGTGTCAAGTCCTGTGGGTTACGCCTTGCCGGCGGCGCGGTAGGCCTTGGCGGTTCCTTCCCACAAACCGTTGAGATAGGTGGCGCCCAGGGCCCGGTCATAGAGGCCGTAGCCGGGTTTGCCGGTCTCGCCCCAGATCATGCGGCCGTGGTCCGGCCGGGCATAGCCGTCGAATCCGGCGTCGTACAGCGCCCGCACCACTTCGCCCAGGTCCACCGAACCCTCGGAGGAAAGATGGGCGCTCTCGTAAAAGTCCCCGGCGGCGTTGACCTTGACGTTGCGCAGATGCACGAAGGGCACGCGGCCGGTGGGCGCGAACTCCCGGGTGAGGGCGACCACATCGTTCTTCAAATCCGAACCCAGCGAGCCGGTGCACAGCGTCAGGCCGTTGGCCGGGCTGTCCACCGCCGCGAAGATACGCCGGATGTCGGCGCTGTTCTTGACAATGCGCGGCAGGCCGAAAATCGGCCGCGGCGGGTCATCGGGGTGGATGCCGAGTTTGATGCCGGCCTCTTCGGCCGCCGGAACCACACGCTGCAGGAAGTATTCGAGATTGGCCCACAACTCCGCTTCGCCGACGGTGGAATACTCCGCCAGCAGCGCCTTCAGTTCGGCGGGTTTGTAACTGGCGTCCCAGCCGGGCAGGTCGATGCCCTTGGAGACGTCGATCTCTTCCACGGTTTTGGTGCTGAACGCCAGGGAATTGGAACCGTCGGCCATGGGCCGGGCGAGGTCCGTGCGCGTCCAGTCGAACACCGGCATGAAATTGTAGCAGACGGTGGAAACGCCGCAGCGGCCGAGATTGTGTAGGGTCCGGCTGAAATTGGCGATGAGCCGGTCACGCGACGGTTTGCCGAGCTTGATATCCTCGTGAACGGGAACGCTCTCGATGACGTCCAGCGTCAGCCCGCTCGCTTCGATTTCCCATTTCAACGCCAGAATCTTCTCCTCGGGCCAGACTTCACCCACCGGCACGTCGTAAACGGCCGAAACGATGCCGTGCATACCCGGAATCTGCCGTATTGCGGCCAATGTCACCGGATCAGATGATCCGTACCACCGGAACGTCATTTTCATAGCGTTGGTCCTCTCTCTTTTTTTCAGGTCCCGGCCGATATGCTGATATTGGCCAGACCAATATGATGACTTATCATACCAAAATCGTTATACACAAAACCATCCGCTTTGCAACGTCTTTTCGCCTCGCGCCGCAACAAATTTTAATTAATTAAAACCAATGTATTAGGCGGTTTCTGCATTGTCGCCCACTGGTGAAATTGGTCAACCCTCAACAGGGCCGGTTCTATCCGCGCCGGTTTGCCGGATGGACCCGCCGGGACTCGCGTGAAACCCGTGCCGCCTGTGCGCTTCATAATGTCGCGGAGGGGAGGGCTGTGGTGGAACTCCGGAGCCGCCGGAGTGCCCGCGCACACTCCGGCGCGGATAAAGTTCTGATGATGACAACGTCGTTGGACGATTGAAACATGCGTGTCTTCGAGCCGCGCCGGATTTGTCCGCTGGAACCGTTCCCGCGCGAATTTCCGCCAGTGTTTGTCCACGGACGCCGATTGTTTTTCCACATGAAAGTGTGCGCATGTTATCACCACGCCGCCCCGCCGTGATATTTCCCGAACGTCGGTTCCGGGTGGTCAACGCGGATTCAACCGCCGGACGCCGCCGCGCGCTGCGGAAAGCCGGACATTGGTGATGGTATTTTCTGTGCAGTTCCCTTATAATGCGGGTGGAACCGGTGTA